>CAZTLC010000015.1:0-14706 GCA_964614295.1 uncultured Aquificaceae bacterium
GTAAAGCCTGTGGCAAACGTGAAGGATTTAAACTTAGTGGGCATAATAGAAGTCCTTCCAAAACTTTTTAAAATAAGAAACATAATAAAAAGGTCTTTAGACATTGCTAACAATTCAAGATGGGTGATGCTTTGTGATGCACCTGGTTTTAACTTTCGCCTTATGAAAAGCCTAAAACACAAAAATATAATATATTTTATATCACCTCAAGTATGGGCTTGGAAACCCCAAAGGGTAAAAGAGATTGTAAGTCATGTAAAACACCTTATAGTGATACTTCCTTTTGAACTTGATATATATAAACCTTATGAAAATGAGCATTTCAAAGTTCATTACTTTGGCCATCCACTTCTTGATATCATAAAACCTTCAAACGCTGAAAAAGAAAACATCATCGCCATGCTTCCGGGTTCTAGGAACTCAGAGTTTAAAAGACATATTGGGCTTTTAGAAGAAGTAGCAAAGTATATTTACAATACCTATAATATGAAAAGCCTGATACCAGTGGCAGATACGGTAGATTATCCCATATATTCAAAAGATTATATGGAAACCACAAAAGAAAGCTCTTTAGATGTGATGAGAAAAGCCAAGTTTGGTATTATAGCCTCTGGTACCGCCTCTTTGGAAGCATCGCTTTTGGGTCTTCCTCATATAATATTTTACAGGTTAAATCCCATCACCTTAGAGTTGGCAAAACACCTCGTAAAAACCAAATACATAGGCCTTCCAAACATCATAATGAACAAGGATATAATTCCAGAGCTCATCCAGCCTTCTAAAGAAGACATCTTAAAAAGCGTGTCCTATTATTTAGAAAATCCTAAGAATTTAGAATATATGAAGGATAGTTTAAGGCTTTTAAGAGAAAAACTCTATCCAGAAAATGCTAGCCAAAGAATCGCAGATTTTATATACGACGTAGTTATAAAAGACAATATTTAAATCGGGGTAGCAGGACTCGAACCTGCGACATTCGGCTCCCAAAGCCGACGCTCTACCACCTGAGCCACACCCCGTAGTGTATATATTATATCACACCTATATTTTTATGCAAGCTAATTTTTATCACTCTTCTATGATGATAGTGCTTTTATCAAAAGCCATAAACTCGTAAACTCCATCTTCAAGCTTTTTAAAGTATTGAGGTAGTATAGGCACCTTGCCTTTTCCACCGGGAAGGTCTATAGCATAAGTAGGGATACCAAAACCACTCAAACGCCCTCTCATATAGTCCATTATTTCTAAACCTTTTTCTATGGATGTCCTAAAATGAAAGGCGCCTGTGATAGGGTCGCAATGGAAAAGGTATTGAGGTTTTACTTTTATGCTCAAGAGCTTTCTCATAAGATTTAGCATGGTTTCTTTATCATCGTTAACATCTTTTAAAAGCACCGCTTGGTTGTTTACGGGAACTCCAGCTTGTAGAAGATTTCTTATGGCTCTTTTGGCATCCTCTGTAATTTCGTTGGGATGATTGAAGTGTGTGTTTATCCAAAGCTTATCGTATTTTGATAGTATACCAAGAAGCTCTTCATCGTAAAGGCGTTGGGGTAGAGTTACAGGTACCCTTGAGCCTATCCTTATTACCTCAAGGTGTTCTATGGAGGAAAGGTTGTCAAGTATGTATTTTATCCTTTCGTTGTCTAAAGTAAGAGGGTCTCCACCAGATATTAAGACATCTTTTATAGTTTTATGGCTTTTGATATAATCAAAATAAACCTCTAAAAGCTCTTTTGGAGTGGCGTGAGTACCCTCTTTGAAAATGCGTTTTCTCATACAATGTCTACAGTAAACACCGCAATAAGAGGTGACGCTTATAAGCACCCTATCTTCATATCTATGAGTAAGGCCTTTTATAAAAGCTTCTTCGTTCAAGGCGTTTGGATGAGAGTTTCTTTGAGCTTTTTCATCAATCTCAAGAGGGCTTGGGACAATTTGAAGTCTTACTGGGTCTTTTTTGTCCTTTGGGTCTTTTATCAAAGAAAGATAGTAAGGGGTGACAGCAAAAGGATATTCTTCGGATACTTTTTGAAAGTAGTTTAGCTCCGCCTCTGTTAGTTCTATATACTGTGATAGCTCATCCACTGTGGTAATACGGTTTTTAAGTTGCCAGCGCCAATCGTTCCATGTCAAGATGTCATTAGTTTTTATCATTGGGCTTTTAAAACGCTTAAAAACGCTTCTTGGGGTAAAGATACTTTACCAAACTGTTTCATACGCTTTTTACCTTCTTTTTGTTTTTCTAATAGCTTTCTTTTTCTTGATATATCACCCCCATAGCATTTCGCGGTAACATTGGCTCTCATGGGTGGTATCCTCTCGGAAGCTATAATCTTGCTACCTATAGCTGCTTGGACATTTATTTCAAAAAGTTGTCTTGGAATTGTATCTTTTAACTGTTCTACCAAAGCCCTTGCTTTCCTATAGGCTTTGTCCCTATGCACCAAGAAAGAAAGAGCATCCACAGGTTCTTTGTTTATCATGATAGTGAGCTTTACAAGGTCTGATTCTTTGTATCCTGAAAACTCATAATCAAAAGATGCATATCCTTTAGAAGCTGATTTTATCTTATCGTGAAAATCTACTATTATCTCTTGAAGGGGCATCTCATATTCAAGAAGAGCTGTATTTTTGTCAAGATATGAAAACTTCACCTGAATACCTCTTTTATCCTGACATATGTTTATTATGTTGCCAACGTAATCTTTTGGCGTGATTATAGTGGCTAATACATATGGTTCTTCTATATATTCTATTAGTCCAAAGTTATCTGGTATGTCGTTTGAGCTTTTAACCTCTATAATATCTTGTTTGTTTTTAAGCTTTAGTTTGTATACAACGCTTGGGGCTGTTGTGATAACATCTATATTGTACTCCCTTGAAAGTCTTTCTTGGACTATCTCCATATGTAAAAGCCCTAAAAACCCACATCTAAAACCCATACCTATGGCAGGAGATGTTTCTGGCTCGTAGGTTATAGCAGCATCGTTTATAGAATATTTTTCCAAAGCATCCCTTAGCTCTTCAAAGTTAGAATCTTCTGTAGGGTAAAGCCCTGCAAACACCATTGGTTTTGCTGTCTTAAAACCGGGTATTGCCTCTTTGGTAGGATTTGATTTTAGTGTAATGGTATCACCTACTCTTATATCCCTTACATCTTTTATAGAAGCTGCTATATAACCAACGTCTCCGGCTTTTAATATAGGTAATTTGGTCATCTTTGGGGTTTGGGCGCCTATCTCTGTCAGCTCAAACTCTTTACCGGTGGAAAAGAGCTTTATTCTATCCCCCACCTTAAGAGAACCATCAAATATCCTTATAAAAGCCACAGCTCCTCTATAAGAATCATAATAAGAGTCAAATATGAGAGCTTTTAAAGGGGCGTTTTCATCGCCTTTAGGGGGCGGTATCCTAGTGGTGATAGCTTCCAATATCTCTTCTATGCCGATACCTTCTTTGGCAGAAGCAAGGATGGCTTCATCGGGATCTAAGCCAAGTATGTCTTTTATCTGAAGTTTTATGCGGTCTGGGTCTGCTGCTGGTAAATCTATTTTATTTATAACAGGTATTATCACAAGATTTTGCTCTACCGCTTTCCAGAAGTTTGCCACCGTCTGGGCCTCTATGCCTTGAGAAGCATCTATTAAAAGCAAAGCACCTTCACAAGCTGCCAAAGACCTTGACACTTCATAAGAAAAATCCACGTGTCCAGGCGTATCTATGAGGTGAAGGGTAAAATCTTTGTTTTGTATTTTGCTATGATAGTTTATCTTCACCGCTTGAAGTTTTATGGTGATACCTCTTTCTCTTTCTATATCAAGAGTATCAAGCATCTGGTTTTTCTTTTCCCTTTCTGTTATAGCCCCGCAAAACTCTATGAGCCTATCCGCCAGCGTTGATTTACCGTGGTCTACGTGAGCTATGATAGAAAAATTTCTTATATTATCCATCAGATATTCTCTTCTATAATGTTTACAGAGCTTGCTACTTTTTTAGCGTTTTGTCTTGCAGTATCTATATCTTTTGCCAAGGCGAGAGCCACTCCCATACGTCTTTTAGGTCTTGTAATAGGTTTTCCAAAAATCCTTAGCTTGGTGTTTGGTATTGATAGCGCTTGCTCAATATTATTGTAAATAGGTATAACTCCTTCTTTTTTTGCATGAAAACAATAAGAGGCTCCAGCTCCTAAAAGCTCAATATGTATTGGAAGGCCCAATATAGCTCTAAGATGTATTTCAAACTCAGACATATTTTGAGAAATCATCGTCACCATACCAGTATCGTGTGGCCTTGGAGATATCTCATTAAATATCACCTCGCCTTTTCTTACAAAAAGCTCACAACCAAATATCCCATATCCACCAAGCCCTTCCACTATAGTTTTTGCTATGTCTTGGGCTTTTTGCAATAGCTTATCATCCATAGGATGAGGCTGCCAGCTTTCGTAATAATCCCCTTCCACCTGTATATGCCCTATAGGAGGGCAAAATAAAATGCCTTGATTTTTTGTCCTTACGGTAAGCATGGTAATTTCATAATCAAAATCTATAAACTCTTCAACGATAAGCTCTTTTGAATCCCCACGAGCTTTTTCTTTTGCTATATAGAAAGCTTTTTCTATATCTTCTTCTTTGTATACCACAGACTGGCCTTTACCAGAGGAACTCATCACCGGTTTTACCACCACAGGATACCCAATTTCCTTGGCAACTTCTTTTAGCTCTTCAATACTGTTAACAAATCTATATTTAGAGGTGGGAAGCCCCAATTCTTCAGCGGCAAAACGCCTTATCTCTATACGGTTCATAGTGTATTTTACAGCCTTTGCACATGGGATTACATTAAAACCTTCTTGCTCCAACTCTAGAAGCGCATCCGTATTTATAGCCTCTATCTCTGGAACTATGAAATCTGGAGCTTCTCTATATGCTATGCTCTTTACAAGCTCCTTATTTTTCATATCTATCACATAATACCTTTGGGCTACTTGTTGAGCTGGAGCATGTTGATAAGAGTCCACAGCTATTACCTCTATACCAAGCCGAAGAGCTTCTATGGCAAACTCTTTACCGAGCTCACCTGCACCAAGGAGCAATATTTTTGTGGTATTGTAAGAAAGCGGAGTGCCTATCATGAGCTATATTTTATCACATCTTATGATTTGATAATTCCAATATTTTCCTTTTACCAAACTCCACCGCTTTTAATATATCCTCAAGGGTTTCCTCTATATGAAAATTAACAGAGGAAAGAACTCTTTCTATCAATATCGGTATATCTAAGAATGCTATCTTATCCTCTAGAAATAGCTTCACAGCCTCATCATCTGCTCCTAAAAGCACAGAGACGTAGGGATTTCCCATTGAAGCTACCCACTCACAGACCTCTAACGCCCTAAAGACTTCCCTTCTTGGCTTTTCAAAGCTAAGACAAGGTATAGAGCTAAGGTCTAACCTTTCAAAGGTATAACTTACAACCTCTGGATAGAAAATGGCGTTTTGAATAGGAAGCCTCATGTCTGGCAAAGACATATTTGCTATAAAAGAGCCGTTTTCTAACTCCACAAAGGCATGGACTATGCTTTGAGGATGTATGAGTATTTTTATATGTTCAAGGGGTATGTCAAACAATACACTTGCTTCTACAAGCTCAAGTCCTTTGTTCATCAATGTGGCAGAGTCAATGGTTATCTTTGGTCCCATCTTCCAATTTGGATGCTTTAGAGCTTCTTCCTTTGTAACATTTTTAAGTTGCTCTTCGGTGTATTCCCTAAAAGGTCCTCCAGAAGCTGTGATATATAGGTTTCTTACGTGTTTGTGGCTTTTAAGAAGCTCAAAGGAAGCGTTATGCTCACTATCTACTGGTATCACCAAGCTAAGATTTTGTCTTATAAGTTTTGGCATACAAAGTATAGACTCCTTGTTGGAGGCAAGGAGTATCTTGCTAGCGTTTAATGTCAAATAGGTGGCTTTTATACCAGAGCTACCAGATATTGCATTTAATATCCTGTCAGAATCCTCTATTATAGCTTTTAACCCCTCTTCTTCATCAAGATATGTGGAGTGTCTGGAAATCTCATCAAGCCAATCTTTTGTGGGTTTTTCTACACTAAAAACGTATTTTGGCTTTAACTCTTTTGCTTGTTGCAAGAGTTCGCTAGAAGCTCTATAAGCCCCTATTCCCGTTAACTCTATCTTGTCTTTATGAGCTTTTACTATATCAATGGCATTTTTGCCAATAGTTCCTGTAGAACCTAGTATCCCAAGCTTTATCATAGCAACGATAATATTATAAAGAAACTGTTTATAATCTGTATAAGGTTCAATATCATACTAAAAGCGTGTAAACGAAGAAATTCATGGTAGTTGGTATGCTTTAACAAAGATGCCTCTGGTAATATAAACACTAAAAAGGTTATAAAAATTATTATGTTTATAACAAAAAAGAAAAAAGTCTTCTTAAAAATAGATTTTTCACTTATAAAAAGCAGAAAAAAGGATAATAAAAATATAAAAAGTCCTATACCAAAATATATTGGAAATATCCTTGCCACCACTTCACCTGCCAGAAACGTAGAAAGCGTGTCAAACAAGGTGGGAGCCACATCAAAACTAAAAAACAAACTAACACCAAACCAAGTACTTACCATAAAAAGCGCAATATTACTCATATTAAAGACACGATATCCTCGTATATATTTTTGATATTTTCAAAGTTTATAGGCTTTTCTAAAAGAAAAATATTGTTGTTTATATCTATAACGTTTAGTCTCTCTAAGTTTGAATCCTTGATAAAAACTTTTAATCCTTCAAAGGAAGACACCTTTTCATAGGTAGGTTCTGTTTTGATATAGGATATAAAGCATTTGATATTGTTTAAATTTAAAAGAACCCACAGATATATCAACTCTCTTAGCTTTTGCTGACCTATCAATACAATATAAATCATTCTATGGATAGACCTTGTTGGTATATTTTCCATCTTGGGGGAGTAAGTGTAGTAGAACACCCTAAAGAGCTTGTATCGTATATTTTAAAAGCTCTTGATTCTTCTTTATCAGATACAAATACAAATACAGTGTTGCTGGGTATAAGAGTTAAAGTCTTTTTCCAAGTATCTATCTCGTTTGCTATTTCTAAAAGGCGTTTTTTTATTTGTTCTTTTGAAAGCTCTTCTTTTGTTTTTGATTTTACGTCTTCAACTATCCAAGTATCACCAGAAACTTTTTGTATAATATTTAAAAAATCCTCATCTTTTAAAAGCCCATAAAACCTCATTTAACTACCTCTGTAAAGGTTTCTTTGCTATCCAAAGTGGGATCTGGTATCTTGCCAGTGAGAATGTCTATCAACTCGCACACAGATATAATACCTTGTTTTTTTAGCTTATACCCATTGGCTCCGCTTATAAAAATACCTTCTTCAACATTTCCAAGGCAAGCGGCACCAAGTCTATCGGCTATACAAAAACCTACTTTTTTAGCTTCTTCTCCGTGTTTACAGGGTGATACACAATCAGATACACAACCCTTCCAACCGTTATAACCATTTAAAAGTTTTTCCACAAAAGGAGTTTTTATGACCCTCAGAGGATACCCTACTGGAGATTTTAAAAGTATTATATCCTTTTCTTCGGTATTTAAAAGTAGCTCTTTATAGACTAGCGGGGCATCGCTTTCTTTTGTTACAGCAAATCTGGTAGCCATTTGAACCCCAGCTGCCCCTCTTTTGATATAACTTTTTATATCGTTATAATCCCATACTCCTCCCGCCACTATAAGCGGTATATTACCCCATTCTTGAGCTTCTTTGTAAACCTCATCAAAAAGATTTTCTAATTGAAACTCTGGTTTAAAACAATCGTCATATTTAAAACCCTGATGTCCCCCAGACATAGGGCCTTCTAATATAACAGCGTCTGGTAACCTATTGTAACGCTTTTTCCACGTTTTTGCTATAAGGTTTAAAGCCCTAGCGGAAGATACTATAGGCACCAAAGCAGTGTCATAGCCTTCTGTGTATTCTGGCAATTTTAAAGGAAGACCAGCACCTGATATAATAAGGTCTGCTCCAAACTTAGCAGATTCATTGGCTACTCTACCGTAATCGTTTATAGCAGATAGTATATTTACACCTATAGCACCTTTACCATCAGCTATCTCCTTAGCTTTTTGTATGATTAGTCTTAAAGCTTCTGTATTGTGGGCGTTCTCTGTGCCTATAGGTCTTCCAAACTTGTCTTTTCTTACAAGCTCTAAAAATCTATATCCTGTTCCTACGGAAGACACAACTCCTACTGCGTTGCAAGATGCTACAGCACCTGCTAACTTTTCCCAAGAAATACCTACACCCATACCCCCTTGTATTATAGGTATCTCCACCTCTATGTGCCTTATTCTAAGTGGTGGTAATTTCATAAAAACCTCTCACATGTATAATAAGTAAAATATAAAATCAAATCTTAAAATTGCCAAGCTTCAATGTCTGAAATGCCTCATATGAGTAAATATCATAAACATATCATGTTCGTTTATCGCTTCCATCACCTCTTTATCCCTTATAGAACCTCCAGGCTGAATCACTCCTGATATGCCATCAGCATAAGCTATATCTATACTATCTCTAAACGGGAAAAAAGCATCTGATGCTACTACAGCATCTTTTAAATCATGACCAAAGTTTTTGGCTTTTCTTATAGCGCTTCTAAGAGAGTCTACCCTTGATACTTGACCAGCCCCTATACCTATCGTTTGATTGTTTTTAGCTATCACTATAGCGTTTGATTTTGTCCACTTAGCTACTTTCCAAGCAAATATGGCATCTTCTAACTCTTGTTCTATGGGTCTTCTTAACGATACTATCTCTATAGATTCATAAAGCTTATTATCAAATTGTTGGTGTAAATACCCACCAGATATACTCCTTATATCTGTGTTTTGATTTAGGCTTTTATATTTAACAACTCTCAAGTTCTTCTTCTTAGAGAAAGCTTTTAAAGCCTCTTCGCTAAACTCTGGTGCTATAACTATCTCATAAAAATGCTCTGTTATGATGTTTGCAAGCTCCTCATCTACTTTTTTGTTAAAAGCTACTATACCACCAAAAGCTGCCTCCTCGTCGCACTTTAAAGCTTTTTTATAAGCCTCCACTAGATTATCGTCTATTGCAACACCACTTGGATTGTTGTGCTTTACAATGGCGCAACAAGGGTCTGAAAACTCTGATATCAACTTTATCACAGAATCAGCATCAAGATAGTTGTTGTAAGACATCTTCTTGCCCTGAAGCACTTTCGCTCTTACTATCCCTTCTTCTTCCAACGGATTTTCATATAGGTAAGCTTCTTGATGTGGATTTTCTCCGTACCTTAACTCATCCTTTAAAAGCATGGGAATGGTATGATTTTTAAACTCTTTCTTTGAAAAGCCAAATACATCTGTAAAATAACTTGCTATTATAGAATCGTAATAAGATGTAAGCCAAAATGCTTTTAAAGCTAAATATCTTCTATCTTTTTGGGAAATAGCGTTCATTTTTAGCTTTTCTATAAACCAAGCGTAATCTTCTATGTCTGTCAAAACGCTAACTCTTTTATGATTTTTTGCAGCAGCTCTTATGAGGGCAGGCCCACCTATATCTATAAACTCTATTAGAGCATCTATATCTTTTAGTTCTTTCATCTTCTTTTCAAAAGGATAAAGGTTTACCACAACTATGTCTATGGGTTCTATAGCGTTATTCTTTATCTCATCTACATCTTTTTCTACATCTTCTCTAAATAAAATACCACCATGTATAGCGGGGTGTAGGGTTTTTACCCTACCTCCCAGAATCTCTTTAAAACCAGTAACTTCTGATACTTCTATAGCTTCTATCCCAGCATTTTTTAAGTGTGCATAAGTCCCGCCGCTGGATAAAATCTCATACCCTTGGTTTATAAGCTCCTTAGCAAGTTCTAAAATGCCACTTTTATCGTATACAGATATAAGTGCTCTCATTTAGTCCTCTAAGGTAGAAACATCACCTACATCAAGGCCAAGCTCTTTTGCTTTTAATACCCTTCTCATAATCTTGCCGCTTCTTGTCTTAGGTAACTTGTCTACAAACTCTATTTCTTCTGGGCAAGCTATAGCACCCAATACGTGTCTTACATGCTCTTGAATACTGTTTTTTAACTCATCAGAAGGAGCGTATCCTTGTTTTAATATGACAAAAGCCTTTATACGTTCACCTTTTATAGGATCTGGCTTACCTATCACGGCAGCTTCAGCTACAGCCTCGTGGTCTACTATAGCACTTTCTACTTCCATAGTACCTATACGATGACCAGCCACTGACAATACATCGTCAGCCCTACCTACTATCATAATATAACCTTCTTCATCTATAGAACCCAAATCATCTGCATTGTAAACGTTTCCAGGTATTTCTGTCCAATACTTTTTATAGCGCTCCGGCTGTCCCCAGCAATCCCTCATCATAGATGGCCATGGCTTTTTAATAACCACATAACCTACGGTATTTGGTGGCACTGGGTTTCCATTCTTGTCCACTATAGCTATTTCTATACCTGGCAGTGGTTTACCAGCTTTTCCCGGTATCATAGGATTGCCAGGTAGTGTAGTTATTATGTGAGCACCGGTTTCTGTTTGCCACCACGTATCTACTATGGCACAGTTCTTATGCCCTATATGCTCATAGTACCAAAGCCAAGCTTCAGGGTTTATGGGCTCGCCCACAGAACCAAGTATTTTAAGGGAAGATAAATCATAGGCTTTTGGCCACTCTTCCCCATATTTCATGAAAAGCCTTACGGCGGTTGGTGCTGTATAGAATTTGTTTACCCTATATTTTTCTACTATTTTCCACCATGTGGAAGGGTCTTTGTAATCTGGAGCCCCTTCATATATCAAGCTTGTAACTCCCACCGAAAGAGGTCCATATACTATATAAGAGTGTCCAGTTATCCAGCCTATGTCAGCAGTGCACCAATATACATCGTTTGGTTTTAAAGCAAATACATTCTTTGTAGTAAAATGCACATTTACCATGTATCCACCGTTAGTGTGTATAACACCTTTTGGTTTACCGGTGGTACCAGAAGTGTAAAGTATAAAAAGAGGGTCTTCTGAATCCATGTGTTCTGGTTCACACTCTGGTTTTTGGCTTTTAACAAGTTCATAAAAGCTCAAGACCCCTTCTGGAAGACCCGCATTGTCTCTATCCCAACATATTACATGCTTCACAGAATCAAGACCCTTTATGGCGGCTAAAGCTGTGGGCAATAGCTCTATCTTTTTACCACGTCTTTTTGTATATGTGGCAGTAATAATAGCGCTAGCTTGGGCATCTTCTATCCTTGTTCTTAAAGCACCTTCACTAAACCCTGCAAACACTACCTGATGTATAAGCCCAACACGAGCGCAGGCCAACATACTAGCCACTGCTTCAACGGTATTTGGCATGTAAATAGATACCCTATCCCCTTTTTTAAGACCTAAGCTTTTAAGAGCGTTTGCAAGCCTGTTTACTAGTTCTAAAAGTTCCCCATACGTTATCTTATGCTCTTCTAAATCTTCATTTACTCCTATGTAAGCTACCTTATTTCTAAGTCCATTTTCTACATGTCTATCAAGACAATTGTAAGAAGCGTTTAACTTTCCATCCAAAAACCATTTGGCATAAGGGAAGTTCCATTCAAGCACCTTGGAAAAAGGCTTAAACCATGTGATATCCTTAGCCACCTCTCGCCAAAAGGTATCTGGATCTTTTATAGATTTCTCATAGAGAGCATCATAATCTTTTACGTGAGCCTCTTCTATTATGTGTGCAGGCGGGCTTATCTTCTCCTCCACTTTTAAAAGCACTTCATCATTCATAAGCACCTCCAAGCTTTAATAAGATTATTATACCATATCAATGGCTCTTTTATGAGAAGCTACAAAATAAAAATATACATCTTTTACAGCATGCATTTTAAGAACCCGTGCTATCTCTATAGCGGTAGCTCCTGTAGTTATAATATCATCAAATACCAATATCTTTTTATCTTCTAAACCAAGCTTGTATTCTTTTTTTATCTCAAAAGCCCTAGAAACTATCTTCTTTCTTTGTTCTTTGTCCATGCTAAGAGAAAGGGGCTTTGAATGTTTTATCCTCTTTAAGATAGATATACTATCCATGTTTATAGCTTTTAATATAAGCCTATTTTGATTGTAGCCTCTTTGCCAAAATCTAAAGAAAGATATCGGTACATAAGTTATGATATCTGGTTTTATGGTGTTTAGAAAAGAGTAGAAATCCTGGGCTATAATATTCCCTATCATATCTCCAAAGATGGTGGCTCTTTTAAATTTAAGAGCTATTATCATCTCTTTTAAAGCAGCTTCGTAGGAGCTAAAAATCCTATATCCATCTATATAATCAAGGTCTTCTTTTTCAAAAATCTTCGGTTTTATAGAAGATATGCATTCCTCACAAATATATCCTTGTAGGGTAGGTAAAAAATGCTTTTTACAAATAAGGCATACGTTATCTGGTATATAAAGCTTATCAAAAAGTTTAGATATTTGAGTCTTTATTAGCTGGAATTTTGATAAGTACATGTTCTATCTTTTTCCCATCCATTTTATCCACTATAAACTTAAACCCTTGATATTCAAATTCATCGCCCTCCTTTGGTATTTTACCCATGTTTGCCATTATAAATCCACTAAGGGTATCATAATCGTAATTTTCAGATAGCTCAAATCCAACGGTAGTAGCTACTTCTTCTATAGAAGCAGAGCCTTCTACTATATAAACATCAGAAGACATCTTGGCAAGCTCATCTTCATCTTCCCATTCTTGAGGTAAATCTCCAGCCAGCCATTCAAGCAAATCGTGTTTTGTGATAAGTCCAGATATAGCACCGTGTTCATCTACCACCATCATAATCTGGCTAGAAGATTTCTTCATCTCCTGAAGGAGGTTTTTTATACTCATAACCTCTGGCATAAACTCAATTGGTTTTACAAATGTTTCTAAAGTATCATCTTTGTGGTGGTAAAAAGGCATAATATCTTTTATGTGTATATAACCTATTACGCTATCCTTAGTATCCTTGTATATAGGTATTCTACTGTGCTCGTTTTTCAGTATATCATTTATCACTTCCTTTACAGTTTTACTAGCTTCTAACATAAATATATCTAATCTTGGAGTCATTATTTCCCTCACTATGGTTTCTCGCATCTGAGATACTTTTTGTATCATCTGGGTCTCTTCTTCTGAAAACTCTTCTGCATTTGCAGGATTTTGCATTATATAGACTATGTGTTCCAAAGAAATCTTCTTTTCTAAATTTATATTGTCAACCCCAAAGAGTTTTAAAATCTTCTTTACAGGTGCTACAAATATGTATGTGAAAGGTTTTGTAAACACAAGATAAGGGTAAAAAAGCATAGCATAAAATTTCAATACCCTATCCTTGATAAAAAGAGCCAAATTTTTAGGTATTGTCTCTCCCAATAAAAATATTAAAATGCTAACAAGTATGCTAGATAAAAATACCCATCTTTTACCCACAGTTTTTATTACAAAAGCAGAGCTAATAGAAGATATTAAAACATTTACAAACTCGTTGCCAATGAGCATTGATACCAAAAGAGCCTGTGGGTCTTTGAATATTTTTTCTATGAGCCTTTTGTAAAATTTCTTATCTTTTTCTTCTATTATATTAGAAGCACCAAAAAAAACTATCTCAGAGGATGCAAAAAAACCAGAAATAGATAATAAAACTAGTATAAGAGATGTGTCAAGGAGTATACTATCCATGAGAATACTCTTCACAGTTTAGAGAATAGCTATCTAAAAGCGCTTTGGTAAAAGGATGTTTTGGGCTTTTAAAAATATTGTCTTTATCACCTATTTCTACTAGCTTCCCACCATGCATAACCCCAATTTTATCACAAATTTTGTGTGCAAATTTTATATCGTGTGTAATTAGAAATAGCGTTTTATAGCTTTTAAGCTCTAAAAATAAAGAAGCTATAGTGTTTTTATGCATAGCATCCAGTGAAGATGTAGGTTCATCAGCTATTATTAGCTCTGGATTTGTAACTAAAGCCCTTGCGATGGCTATCCTTTGGCGCTCTCCACCAGATAAGTCTTGAACCTTTTTATATAGAAGCTCTTCTCTTAACCCCAATCCTAAAATATTGCTTAATATAGTTTCCATGTTAAAAGCTAAAGACATTATATGAAGAGGTTCTAATATAGCATTTAAGACATTGAAACGAGGATTTATAGAAGACATAGGGTCTTGAGGCACAAACGATACGTATTTTTGATAATCTTTTATGGTGTTTATATCTTTTCCTTTAAAATAGATATTTCCAGAATCTGGCTTTAGAAGCTTTAACATACACCTTGCCACAGTAGATTTCCCACACCCAGAAGGCCCCACAAGACAAAAAAATTCATTTGGATAAATCTCTAAATTTATATCATCTAATACATAGTGTTTTTTATCAAAAGATTTAAATAAATGTTCTATTTTAATTAAAAACATAGTTTAGAAAGGCACCGCGGGAGCGCGGTGCAAAAAATCTTGGGAGGGGGAGGGAGGGAGTATCTAAACTCACCTTCACTTTTTAAATCCATATTAAAATTTATTACATAAGATATTATAAGTCAAATTTACAAATATGTCAATATGAAAATA
>CAZTLC010000016.1:0-14630 GCA_964614295.1 uncultured Aquificaceae bacterium
GTATATAAGATTTGAGTCTGGATTTATAAAATCTGCCCCAAAAGATACTTTAGCAGATTCACCGTTTATATAGTATATTGCAAATATGCTAAGTCTGTTGATTTTGGTTTTATTAGAATAGTTGTTTGTATTTTCATCAGTCTCATATCTCAAAGCTAAGGAAGGTTTTCCAAAGCCCACATATTTATCATACAAAAGTGCCGTTTGCATATAATATCCAGTCGCTTTTATAGGAACCCCAACGGTATAATTGCTTAATTTCATACCATGAGGTAAGCCAGTTGTATTTGAATATCCTATTTGAAGGTTTGGTACAAAACTTTCAATCTTTTTTTCAATCAAAAGGTCTGTATCAAACGATTTAGAGGTCGTAGAACCGCTTTGGTTTGCAAATCTATCTTGCTCATAAGCAATACCTAAAGCTAAAATGTTTTTATTGCCAAAGTATGTATCCTCATCCATATAACCTTCATTATTTGAAAAGCCCAAAAAGGTGGGAGACAACTCAAGTCTAAAACCATATTTCAAACTTGGTGATGTAATATTGCCATTAGATAATTCATAATCGTATCTTCCATTCGCCACATCTACATAGTACTTTAAAGCGCTATGGAACTTAGAACCCCACAAGACTATCCCCATATCTCTATAACCATTTTGTATATCAGAGCCTATATCAAGGGGTGTAAAAGGATTTATAAACATAGGTCCTTTCAGAGAACCATTCATGATAGCACTGTTTATAGTACCTATGCCTTCCATAGTAGGCACTATAGTGTAATAACTATCTGTTAGAGATATACGAGAATAAGGGTCCATAAAAAGACCAGTCATTATATTAAAAGCCTTTGAAAACCTAAAATTTATATAAGCATCTTTTACTATACTTTGATGCATACCAGTATGAGCTCTTGCCGTGCCATCAGGAGAGATAAGAGTGTTGTCTGAAAAATCAAAGTTTGCCCCAAACTCTACTATCTTATTTAGCTTACCCATAAAGTATATACGGGCATTTTGGATTGAAAAATTCGTGGAAGAATGATCTGATGTAGTTATAGCACCGTCCTTTTGGGCAAATATTTGAAGTTTGAGGCCAGCCATTATATCCTGCTGGCCTTGTTTTATCTCAAACCCGTAAGAAGATGTAAGAATTAAAGTAAGTAAATATAAAGTCTTTAAGCTTTTAAAATCCAAAACTAAATCCTAAATCAGCGTTGACATCTTTTACTTCTTTGATATCTGGGAACTTTTGCTTGAGAACTCTTTCCACTCCAGCTTTCAAAGTGAGAGTAGACATGCCACAACCAGAACAAGCTCCCATAAGCCTTACCAATATAGTACCATCTTCTTCTATACTCACAAGCTCTATATCACCGCCATCAAATCTCAAAGCTGGTCTTATTTCATCTAAGACTTTTTCTAGTTCCTCTTCTGTTGGTAAAGCCATAAGCTATACCTCCTATCAACAAAAACCTTTCAAAGTCTCATAAGCTTTCATAGCTTTATTAAATCTTTCATTTATAACATCCCAATTTAGTGAGTTGAAGAAAGCGTCTATATAAGGAGGGCGCTTGTTCTTTTGGTCCACATAGTAAGCATGCTCATAGGTATCAAGCACTATAAGAGGTATCAACCCAGTGAGGTTATATACGTTGTGGGCATCAAGACCATTTACCATAAGTTTACCAGAGAATATATCTAAACCAAGTATCGCCCAACCTCTAAAAGCTATACCTGCAGCTTTTAACTCTGCTACACAGTTATCCCAAGAGCCAAAATCCTCTTCCACCTTTTTCTTTAGAGCATCGGATGGAGAACCCTTTGGAGTAAGATGGCCAAAATAGAGCTCATGTAAAACACTACCCATATAGTTAAAGGTTTCTTCTACTTTCAACTCTCTATATTCTGAATAATTTTGATTGGCTTTTGACCTATCTGAAAAATTTAAATCGGTCAACTTTTCTTGAATTTCATTAAATTTTGCAACATAGCCCTTATAGTGACCTTCAAAGTGTGGTTCTATTTGTTCATTGGATATACCGTTCAGGTTTGACGGCTTTAAATGATTTTTTGGTTCTAACTTCATATTTTTACCTCCAAAAGCTTTTAATAAGAAATTACTCTTTTATGAGCACTAGTCAATGATAGATATTATATAAAATTTGCAACGTCTTCTTTAGTGTTTATATTTATAAAAGATGATAAATCTTTATCCAATCTCTTTGCATCATCTTCTTTTAAGATGTTTAAATCAAGCGTATCAATCATCTTTTGAAAGGATAAGATATTGTTTTCTATACAATATCTTACTCTGTCTTTTATCATAGGTTCGTAAACAGCAAGAAGTGGTTCTAAAAACCCATTTATTTTAAATATTGTTATCTGTTTTTTGTGGCTTTTAATAAGAAATTCTACAACTTCTTTTTTTATAAAAGGCATATCAGCCCCCACCAAAAGAAAAGGCTTGTCTGTATAACAGCATGCACTGTAAAGCCCGCTCAAAGGTGTTTGAATATCAAGCAAATCTCTTATAGATTTTACGCTTTTTAAAAAACTATATTTTTCTGGATTTTTAGATACTATATATATATTTTCTGAAAAGCTATATAAAGCTTCTATCACATGCTCTATCATGAGCTTACCGTTTAGTGGAAAAAGCGTTTTGTCCTCTTTAAATCTCTTGCTTTGGCCACCTGCCAATATAAAAATATCTATATTATTCACCAGCTATAAGCTTTTTAATGGATTCATCGGTAGAAGCTTCTCTTAAGTATGGCTTTCCAAAAGATGGTATATAAACATAACCTCCAACTGGCACTATCCCTTGTCTTATTTGAGGATTTAAACTTTTTAAAAGATAATAATTTACCCCATAAGCAAGAGCTATGCTCCTTAAATCTTGTGGAGAATGAGGTTTATAAATATGGAGTGTGTAGGTAAAATACCTCTTTCTTATATCAAGGCCAAACTCTTTAGCATTTTTAATGATGGTAAGCAAAGCCAAAAATTTTGGTACATATTGTCTAGTCTGTTCTGGAAATGAATTTTTAAAAGCCCAAAAACTGCCCCTCGGATCAGCCCTAAAAACAGAAGATACACAGTAAGGCCCGCAGTTGTAAGCTGCTAAAACTTTATTCCAATCTCCAAATTGATTGTACAAATCGCTAAGATAATGTGCTGCTGCCTCTGTAGATTTTACAACATCAAACCTCTCATCAATTTGATTGTTTACCACAAGTCCATAATCTTTTGCTGTTTGCGGCATCAATTGCCATATACCTGCTGCTCCAGTACTAGACACAGCATACTCGTTATAACCACTCTCTATGATAGGAAGATATATAAAATCTGAAGGAAGATTATACTTTTTTAATATCGGAAGAATGATGGGAGAGTAATATATAGCTTTTTCTATGCCTCTTTTTATAAAAGCCCTATCTTGATATACAAAATAGTTTATATATTTTTTAACATCGTTTGTATATATTAGATTTAATGCCTGTGGACTGTTCTCATAGATAGGACGATAGCTTATCTGAGGCCTTGTGTAGCTTGTTCTTTTGTAAGCGTAGTTGTTCCCATACAAAGAAGCATTTGTAATCTCTGCACTACAAGAGCTAAATAATATTCCTAAAAGCCCAATACCAACAACCTTTATAAAATAGTTTTTTAAGCTTTTAGTATCCATAAATACCTATATCGTCATTTTAAGATAACATTAAACCCACAAATATTATATGATAGATATCAATATTTTGCTTTCTTTATACTCTCGTATATTCTATGAGCTATCACTTCGTTTGCCTTTGTAATCTTAGCGAGTTCTTCAGGGCTTTTGATGATATAAGGAGTTATAAATATAAAAAGTGTAGTCTTTTTATTTTCGTTATTTTGATATTTAAACAAATTTCCAAGTATTGGTATATCTTGGATAATGGGTATTCCGCTTATATTCTTTATGGTATTGTTGCTCACAAGCCCTCCCAATATAACAGTTTGACCGCTTTTAACCACCACTTCTGAGTTTAAAACCCTATCCGTGGTAATTGGAATTGGCACTGTCTGACCAGCAACATTTGTATTTGTAAACCCTGTAATATCTTGAAGGTTTAAATTTATACCAAGCCTTATATTATCTTTTGAAACCGTAGGTATCACGTCAAGCTCTAAACCTATATCTTTATAATCGTATGTGAGTATCGGAAAGCCGTTTATATTGTACTGAGTACCAGTAACGTATGGATACACTTGTGCTTCCTTTATAATGGCCTCTTCGTTGTCAAGGGTAAGCACCTTTGGATTTGATATAATTTTAAAACCAGTCCCTTGCTCTAATAAGCTTAAAAACACTGCCAAATCTGGAAATATTATGGTATTGCCGTTTACGTTTGCACTGATATTTGAATTAGATGTCACTCCCATTACAAAATTACCAGACAAAAGTCCCTGATATATCGTTTGCAAAGAAGCTGGATTGAATCCTATACCACCATTCTTGCCGAGAGCTTGCCAGTTTACACCGGTGGTGAGTTGTTTTGTAATATTTGCCTCCACCACAGAAGCTGCTATCAACACCTGAATACGCTTTTCATCCAATCTCTTTATAAGATTTTTAAGATTTTCATATTGAGATTTAGTAGCATAAAGAATCACACTGTTTGTAGCTCTATCAAAACCTATTTTTGTACCATCAGAAAGAGATATAGAACCAATGGGAGTGTTTGATGATAAACTTTCTTTTGTGTTATAAGATATATTTTGAGTTTGAACTTTTGAAGTGTTTTGCATACTAGACATAATTGGAGGTGGTCTTTTTGTAGTAGAAGATATGGCGCTAGCACTCCCAAAAAGGCTAGCCAACGTTTTTGCCATTTCTCCTACAGAAGCATTTTGAAGAGGTATAACATAATAATGTCTTCTAAAAGAAGAGACACTTTTGTTTATCTTTTCTATAATCTTTTTTATGGAAGCCTGCATAGTTTTTGGTGCATAAACAAGCACAAATCCGCTTTTTGAATGTCTTTTTTTAACAGAGGATACCACCATAGGTATGCCAAATTTTTGACTAACTGGATTTGCCAAAGGACTAAGAGCTTTTACAACAGAGTCAGTATCGTTTGCCTTATACATCTTTAAGCTAAAAGCCAAGTTTGGTATGTCTATGCTATTTAAAAGTTTTTGTATTTTATCAACAGAAATCCCTATATCGGATATTATAAGAGCGTTTGAGGGCATATAAACAGTGGCATTTCCATACTGACTCAAAAACGGCCTTATAGCGTTTAAAAGTATCTGAGCGTTCGTATGGGCAAAGTATATATAAGTCTCAATAGAAGGACTTGGAAAAGCTTTCCTTGTAACAGAGCCACTAAAAGAACTTGCCTCTTTTATGGGCACTACCTTGTAAAAATTTTTATACTTTACCACCGTATAACCGTCTAAAGCGAGGCTTGTGAGGAAAAGATGCCATGCATCTTCCACACTTACAGGCTTTTTAGAACTAACTGTTATTTTGGGAAGGTTACCGTTTATCCCCAATACTATAGTTTTACCAGTAAGCTTTGACATAAAAGTGGCTATATCCTCTATGCTTTGATTTTGGAAATTGAGCGTCACATAAGCATTTGCTGCATAATTTATAACACTAAAAGCCAAAAAACTTATAAAAAAAACAATTATTTTAAGTGGTTTCACATATTTAATTATAGCATTTGTTTTTTAATTCATTTTCATAAATATAGCTTTCTAAAATTCTTGATGTATTTAGCTTTTTAAAAGAGTTCCATTAAAATCATTGTTTATTCAATTTTCTAAACTATTGACAAGTTAAAAAAAAGATGTTAACCTATACCCTATGAGTTAGCGTTAAAAAATTTAGGAGGTAAGCTTATGGTAAAGCTCGCAATAAGTGGGCTAAAAGGCTTACTTCCAAGAATGAGGAAAAATAGGGCGCTAGTTGCTACAGTTAGCGCTTTCCTGATTCTTGGCGTAAGTGCTGAGAGCCCAGCAAAAAGTGAGTGCAGTTTCAAAAGCGCGTATGTGTCTTGGTATGGGCACGCAAAGTATGTTCGCACTGCCACAGGTATTTATAATCACAAGCTCTATTTTGCAGCATCAAGGACACTACCCTTTGGTACATATCTATTTTTAGAAAACCCCAGAAACAAAAAAACTGTAATAGTAAAAATAGTAGATAGGGGTCCTTTTGTAAGAGGAAGAAGTCTTGATCTTTCTTATGGTGCAGCAAAAGCTTTGGGCATATTGGAAGAAGGTGTGGCAAGAGTAAAAATCGCATCTCTTAAATGTTCATACGCATACAACAAACATGTTGATATAATAAAGGATATGATAAAAACTTCTAGAAATTCTTAATCGTAGCCGGGGTGTAGCTCAGGTGGTAGAGCACAGGCTTCGGGAGCCTGGGGCCGCAGGTTCAAGTCCTGTCACCCCGATATGAAGGGGATGTAGCTCAGTTTGGGAGAGCGACGCCATCGCAAGGCGTAGGTCGGGGGTTCAACTCCCCTCATCTCCACTGTAAATTTTAATGAAAAATTTTAACTGAACCGTCAGTCATATATCATAGAAAATTCTATAAGCCATGATATAATTATCAATATGAACTTTAAAGGGCTTACAAAAATAGCCATAAAACTCTTAACGGGGGATTCTGGTAAATTTTTTACACTTGTTTTAGGCGTTGGTTTTGCGGTATTCTTGATGCTTCAGATGACCTCAGTATTTTTTGGTGTTATAGCCAAATCTGGTTCTACTATATATGACACTGGAGCAGATATGTGGATTATGGATAGAAGTGTAGATAACTCAAAAGACAATATACCACTCCCAGATTATGTCCTTGATTATGCAAGAAGTTTACCAGGTGTTCTTTACGCTGCCCCTATATATGTAGGAGCTGGTACTGTCAAACTTCCAAACGGGAAATATCAAGCTGTAGATATAGTTGGTATTGATGATGTATCTTTGATGGGAAGGCCCATTATGATAAAAGGAAACATAAACGATATATATTCAAGCTATGCATTCATAGCTATAAAAGATGCAGACTTGAAAAAACTTGGAAATGTACACATAGGTTCTAGCTTTGAAATAAACGACCATAAAGGAGTGATTGTAGGTTTTGGTAAGAATCCTATGTCTGGGCTTTTTGGAAACCCTACACTATACACCACTTACACAAGAGCTACCGAAGATTTACCTACCACTAGATTTACTATATCCTATGTTCTTCTTAAAATTAAAAGCCCAAAATACATACCAGAGATTAAAAAAGCTATAGCTAAAATAGGCTATAGAGCTCTTACCTCCAAAGAGTTTACAAAGGTAAACTCTAATTTTTATATGTTTAAGACAGGATTTGGTATGAATGTCCTGATAATGACTCTTGTAAGCTTTATAGTGGGTCTTTCTATAGCAGGACAGACATTTTATACATTTGTTTTAGAAAATCTTGAAAAGTTTGGCGCATTAAAAGCTATAGGTGCTACTAGAAAGGAGCTTGTTTTTATCATAGTAATTCAAGCGGTTATGGTGGGCTTTATAGGTTATGGGGTTGGTGTTTTGTTATCTTCTACGATGATAGCCTTAGGGCATCTTAAAATACCAAACTACGCAGCTATGCTTGGATATAGCAACATGCTTGCTGCTTTTATAATGGTCGTATTTATAACGGCTTTTGCAAGCTTTTTAGGTGTAAGAAAAGTTTTAAAAGTAGAAGCTTTTGAAGTGTTTAGAGGATAAAAATGGAACAAAAGAATATATCCATAAGAGTGCAAAACCTCACAAAATGCTTTGGAGAAGGCGAAACAAAAGTATGTGCTGTTAAAAATGTAAATTTGGATATATACTACGGGGAGATGCTATACATAGTAGGCCCTTCTGGTTCTGGTAAAACCACATTTTTAAGCCTTATTTCTGGCGTATTAAGGCCCACTGAAGGCAAGGTCATAGTAAAAGATACCGATATATGGTCTTTAAACACAGATAAATTGGCAAGATTTAGATTAGACAACATAGGGTTTGTATTTCAAGATTACCATCTTTTTCCAAGGTTAAGCGTTTTAGAGAATGTAGCTATACCTATTATTTTAAAAGGCGAAGATTGGAATAAAGCGATAGAGATGGCAAGGGAAAAACTTCAGATGGCACAACTTCCAGAATCAAAGTACGAGCTTCCAGCCTATAAACTATCTGGTGGTGAGCAACAAAGGGTAGCCATAGCAAGAGCTCTTGTCACAGATCCTACCATATTAGCTTTAGATGAGCCTACGGCAGCTTTAGATGGTGATACCGGTAAAAGGGTTATGCAGCTTATAAAAGAAAGAATGCTTACTCCCAATAGGACTATATTAGTTATAACCCACGACAGTAGGATATTTGAAGATGCCACAAGAATAGTACATATGGAAGACGGAGTAATTAAAGAGGCTTCTTTAGATGAGATTCATTGAGTTTTTAGCTTTTAGGATAAAACTATGAAGTTTGGATTTGTAAACGAAGATAGCAAAGATATATATTCTGAAGAGGTTTTCTTGCCAGAGATAAGCGAAAAATTGCAAAAAACAGTAGACAAAACAATGAAAAACATAGAAAGTGCTAACAGGAGGTAAAGTATGAAAGATAAGGCTTCAACCATAGCAAAGGTTTTAACAGCACTGGCGGCACTTGGTATAATAGCAGGGATTATAAGCGCTCATATATACGGCTCTGCCCCAAAGCCACCCCCTCCAGTATATATGACAAAAAATCCATTTAAAAATGGCGTTTACGCCAACGGCATTATAGAACCAGTACAAGATAGCGGGGAGAGCATAAATATATATCCAGAGGTCTCTGGAAATGTGACCAAGGTATTTGTAAAATATGGAGAGTTTGTGCAAAAAGGCCAACCGCTCTTCCAAGTGGATGACAGCGTGCAAAAGCAAACTGTGAAGCAACTCTATCACCAGATGAAAGCGGATTATACAAAATATCAAGAACTATTACACGAACCAAGACCCCAAGTATTGGCTGTATCAAAAGCCCAAGTAGATTATGCAAAATCTCAGTTAGAATATGCCAAATCAAACTATAAAAAGCTTTTAAACTCTTACAAACTAAATCCAAAATCTGTATCAAAACAAGACCTTGACAACGCAAAAAACGCTCTAAAAGAAGCTGAAGAAAATCTAAAAGTAGCTATTAGAAACTACGAGCTTACAAAAGCTGGAGCTTGGAGTTATGACATAAGAGCCCAGTATCAAATCTATAAAGCAGATGAACACGCTTATAAAAGCGCTTTGGAGCTTTTAAAAAGATATACGGTAAAAGCACCCACTTCTGGTACAGTTTTAGAGCTAAATGTAGCAAAAGGAGACTATGTATCACCTCAAGGGGTTTATTATACCTACACAAAATCTTATGCAACACCAGTAAGGCTTGGCCAAAGCCCAAACGGAGAGCTTCAGGTTAGAGCCTTTATAGACGAGATACTACTTACAAAACTTCCACCTATAAAAGACTTAAAAGCTGTTATGTTTATAAGGGGTACCAATATTTCTGTGCCGCTTAAATTTGTAGCAGTAGAACCTTACGTTACGCCAAAGATAGAACTATCAGACCAAGCTACTGAAAGGGTTGATGTAAGGGTATTGCCAGTGATATTTAGGTTTGAAAAACCTAAAAACGTAAATCTATATCCTGGACAACTGGTTGATATATATTTAGAGGGTAAATGATATGAGAGCATCAAAAGCTAAAATATTAAGCGTAATAGCATTTGGGGCTTTTATGAGCTCCTGTGCTTTTTACAGAGAACCTCAAAATGTAATTGTAAAATACCCTACCAACTTTAAAGAAAGGCTCCAGGGTTCATTAAATATAAAAGACCAAGAGCTCTACGAAAATTGGTGGAAAACCTTCAAAGACCCTACATTAAACGCCTTTGTAGAAGAAGCACTGAAAAATAATCCAAACTATCTTATAGCTTTAAAAAACATAGAACTTTCAAAAGCTTATGTACTTGAAAACTCTTCTATATTATTTCCCACATTCAATTTAAACGCATCTGGAGAAAAACAAAGATTATCAAGAAGAACACCCACCGGCAGATTTATAAATGTGCCCCCTTATACCACTTACAACCTCTCAGTAAACGCCTCTTATGAGATAGACTTATTTGCAAAAGCTCTAAACGCTTACAGAATCTCAAAAGAAAACGTAAAGCTGTCTAAAGCACAAGCCCAAGCTGTAAAAAATGCTCTCATACTAAACGTTGTAAACAACTACTATCAGATAGTGCAAAATGCTCACTATATAAGGCTTTTAGAAGAACAAATAAAAATAGCCAAAGAAAATTTAGAGCTTGCCAAAACAAACTACAAAGCTGGACTCTCTTCTTACCAAAACGTAGACACATATAAAAATACATTAAACACCTTAGAACAGACACTAAAAACCTATGAGGCTCAAAGGAAGGTCCTTATAAATGCATTCTCATATCTTTTGGGTAAATATCCTGAAGACTTCAAATTTTCCATATACGGAAATCTACCAGAAAACTTAAAGATACCTCAAGCTGTACCATCGGTGGTATTGACCCATAGGCCAGACGTTAAAGAAGCCATGTATCAGGTGATAAACTACGCTTATCAAAAAAAGATTGCCCTTGCGGATTTCTTTCCCTCATTTAATCTCACTGCAGGCTACGGTTTCCAATCCCAACAACTAAACAACCTCATCACCCAACCAAGCGTCGCTTGGAATTTTGGACTAAACATAATAGAACCCATCCTAAACTGGAACGAGTATTTAGGCCAATACAAAGCTTCTAAGATACAACTTGCCCAAAGTATACTAAACTATCGCCAAACGGTTTTAAATGCTTTTAAAGAAGTGGATAATGCTATAGCCCAATATAAATCAGACTATTTTAACTATAAAAGCTTACAAAACTCTTACAAAAACACGTTAGACCAATACAATATGGCTTATTCAAACTACAAAGCTGGTATCGTTCCTTATGCTACATTGCTTAGCTATAAAAATAGCCTCATCCAAACCAAAGAACAACTCCTAAATCAAAAACTAACCTTAATCCAAGATATTTCATCTTTATACAATGTATTGGGATATTAGCTTAGCTCTTTTTCTAAATATTCTTTTAGCATATCTTGGCTTTCCATCCTCGTTATAACACCCTTTTTTACAAAAGAGATATCGCCTGTTTCCTCTGAAACCACTACTGCTATAGCGTCCGATTCTTCGGTAATACCTACAGCAGCTCTATGTCTTGTGCCATACTTTTTAGGAAGGTCTTTGTTTTTGGATAGAGGTAAAACGCAAGAGGCGTAAGCTATCTTATCTTCTTTTATCACTATAGCACCATCATGAAGTGGTGTCATAGGATAAAATATCGTTATGAGAAGCTCCACAGATACCATAGCATCTATCTCAGAACATCCATCTATTATATCTTCTAAACTTTGATTTCTTTCTATCACGATAAGAGCTCCAATCTGTCTTTGAGATAAAAAGGAACAAGCCATAGCAATACGCTCCACAACTTGTTTTGTGGCCTGAGTATTTTTTTGTATGCTCGTTCGCTCCCCTAACCTTGATAATGCTTTTCTTATCTCTGGCTGGAAGATGATAACAAGTACCACAAGTCCAAGAGTCCAAAGCTTTTCAAAAATAAAGGACATTGTCTTGAGACCTAAAGCCTCAGATAATGCCCAAATTACAGCTATTACGATTATGCCCTTTAATATCTGTCCTCCCCTTGATTTTGCCATATAATATATGACTTCATAAACAAGAAAATACACTAAGGCTATATCCATCAAGTCTTTTATAGTTATAAATTTAAATATATCATGCATAACGATAGTTCCTTATGGCATCTAAAAGCGCTACAAACTCCTTTGTTTCTTTAATATCGTGCGTTCTTACAATATGGCAAGCGTTTTTTACAATACTTTGAGCTATAGAACCAAGGCTTCCCGCAAGCCTTTCCTCTGGAGAGGGTATGGTTTCCCTTTTTAAAAATTCTTTTATTACGATACCTATAAAAGATTTTCTAGATGTGCCTATAAGTATTGGTCTATCAAGACTTCTTAGAGCCTCTATTTCATTCAGGATTTCTAAGTTGTGAATTGGTTTTTTGGCAAATCCAATGCAAGGGTCTATGATAATACCGTTAAATAGGTTGTATCCAAGCTCTAAGAGTTTCTTTTCTTGGCTTTTAAAATGATTCATCAAATCTATCACTACATCTTCGTATTCAAAATCTATACTAGGCCAAGACGCTGGTTTAAAAGATGAAGAATGACCTATGATGTAAGGACAGTTATAAATGGCAACAGTTCTTAGCATATTTTCATCAAATACTCCACCGCTTATATCGTTTATGATATCAGCTCCTTCTTCAAGGCATACCCTGGCTGTGTTAGAAAAATACGTATCTATGGATATCCAAAGGTTTTGAAATTCTTTTCTTATCTTTCTTAAAGGTTCTAAAAGCTTTGAAACTTCCTCCTCTGATGATATTTCTCTCGCACCGGGCCTTGTGGATTGAGGACCCAAGTCTATGATATCAACCCCTTGCTCTATAAAGGTTTCCACTCTTTCCAAAATCCCTTTTTCATTTACTCTTGACTTTTCGTAAAAAGAGTCCTCCGTTATATTTATAACACCCATCACAAGAGGCCTTAGGTCTGATAGATAAAGTATCTTGTTGTTATAAGTTATGTTGTATCTGTGGTCTTTATCAAAGTTTGTTATATGTGTTATAAGTTCCTTTGAAATTTTTGGTTTTGTAGCTTTTAAAAGCTCAAAAATAGAATATTTGTTACCTATTATATAAGCCCATCTATCTTGATTGTAGCAAAAAACGCCAAAGTCTTTTGATTTTTTTAAAACTTCATCCTCTAGTCTTCCTTCAAACTTTACAGCCAAAGAAGGTGTTATCTTTGATATCTCATCCGTTTTTATGCTATACCTTATATTTTTCTTTATATAAACATGAACATCCTTTGAAGTATACAAAAAACTTATCTTCATCAGTGCATTCTTATTAATTTTGCGGTTTTGTATATTTTTACATACTCCTGCACACTCCTTCTCCAAGAAAAGTCCTGAGTCATTGCGTTAAAAACGAGCTTATGCCAATTGTCACTAGTTTCGCAGTTTTTAGTCTGATAAACTATCATAGCCCTAGCAAAAGCATAAAGCAAATCTTTATAGGTATATTCCTCAAAGGAAAAGCCTGTGCCATGTTCTTTATCTTGATTGTAATCTATAACAGTATCTGCAAGACCGCCTGTTTTGTGCACTATAGGTATAGCCCCGTATCTCATGGCAATCATCTGCCCTATACCGCAGGGTTCATACTCAGAAGGCATCAAAAATATATCAGCCCCAGCATAAAGCTTTCTAGACAAAACATCGTTGTATTCTATCCTAGCAGCCACATGTCCCATGTTTCTTTTCACCATATCAAGCACTTGCCCTTGATAGTAATAATCACCAGAACCCAAAAATATTACATCATATCCTATCTTTACCGCATCGTCTATAGCTTCATTTATAAGATCAAGGCCTTTTTGCTTGGCAAGCCTTGCAATAAAAACAGCAAGGGGTCTATTAGCTCTTGTCTCAAGACCAAAGATTTCTTTTATATAAGCTTTATTCTTCTCTTTCCCCTCTTCAAATGTATCTTGGTTGTAATTTTGATATAGACTACTGTCCGTAGCAGGGTTCCAAAGTTCTACGTCTATTCCGTTTAAAATCCCAAAAACATATCTTTTTTCTCTCAGCACCCCTTCCAAACCAAAACCCATATTGGTTTGAATCTCTTTAGCATGGGTTTTACTAACAGTGGTCACCACATCAGAATGCACTATGCCACCTTTTAAATAGTTTACCTGGTCATAGAACTCTAAATCTTCTGGATTAAACAATTCCCAAGGTATTCCTATCTTAGGAAGTATATAGTTTGGAAATATACCTTGAAAGGCTATGTTGTGAATAGTAAGTACGCTAGCAGTTTCACTAAGATACGGAAAATACAAATCTTTATAAACTGCCACCAAAGCGGTATGCCAATCATGAATATGGATTATATCTGGTATAATACACACACTTGACAAAGTTTCTAAAGATGCCAACGAAAAAAATGCAAATCTAAGATAGTTGTCCTCGTAAACTCCTTTTGGCGTCCCATAGACATACTCTCTATCAAAAAAATCCTTTTGATATATTAAATATACAGATACGTTTTCTATGTAAGTCCTATAAATATGAAAATCGTAATAAACCCCACCAAGGTTTAGCGTTTTTTGTGTTATAAACTCTATATTTGATGCTTTGATAGATTTATAAAAAGGCAATATTATAGAAACATGATGACCAAGGTTTGTAAGCTCTTTAGCGAGAGATTGAACCACGTCACCCAACCCGCCCACCTTCACCAAAGGGTCACACTCAGAAGCTATGAAACATATGTTCATATTTTCATTTTACCATATTGTACAAGCTTTATCTATATAAGATAAGTATTTGATAATATAGTAAAATAAGGATTTGGCACAGTAAAAATAATACAACAAACCAATAAAATTCTTATATAATATTTT
>CAZTLC010000017.1:0-14303 GCA_964614295.1 uncultured Aquificaceae bacterium
AAGGAAATGAAAGATATAGCTCTTAAGCACAAGGAGGATTTTGTAAATAAGCTTTACGAATATTTCAATGTTTTTGAAGACAAAGATAAATATTTAAAAGATGAAAAAATGAAAGAAAGGCATAAAGCCTACTTGCAGGCTTGGTTTTTAGAGCTTTTTGAAGGTAATATTAACCATCTTTATGTTTCTAAAATTCAACGCATAGGTATGAGACATGTTCAAATAGGTTTGCCACCCCATTACTTGAACTCTTCTATGAATTTTGTTAGGGAGTTTATAGAAACTTTGGTGATAGAAAAAACTACCGATCCAGACAAAAAGATAGAAATTTTAAAATCTATAGACAAGATTCTTGATATAAACCTTGACATTATTACGGAAGCTTACAGGGAAGAAGAGTTTAAAACGTACTTAGGTACTTCTAAAGTCCAGAAGATATTTATAGAAGCTATCCAAGGAGTTTCTAGATTTATAGATCTTTTTATAGTAACTATAATGAGTTTTTTGGCCATAATAGGCGGTGGTTGGATATTGTATGAATTTATAAATCTTGTGCTTGGCAAAGTATCTCCAGAATCCACAGCTCTTGAAATGCTTGGATCTACTCTTATTCTGTATGCTATATCCGAGCTTTTAAATGAAGAGCTAAAACATTTAAAAGGAGCGCCCTTATCTCTAAAGGTATTTGCTGGTATAGCTTTAGCTGCTATCATAAGGAAGATATTGATAATCTCTTTGTATCCCAAGAAGAGTATTGAACTTTTGATACTTGGTATACTGATGCTTTTTATAGGGATAGTTTATTTTATAATAAATAGAGTGGAGAAAAGATAACATGGTAGAGTTTATAAATGCTTTGGGAGAAGCTCTTTATATTTTTCTTGTGGCTTTTGTTCATATCTTCAAAAATAGACCGAAAGTAAAACATTTTATAGATAGAGTCATCTATATAGGGGCTGATACTGTGCCTGTGGTGATTACCACTTCTTTATTTACAGGTGGGGTGTTGGCTTTGCAAACCTATTCTACGCTTCACAAGTTTAACTCTGAATATCTTATAGGGGCTTTAGTAGCCATTTCAATGGGAAGAGAACTTGGGCCTGTTCTTACATCCCTTATGGTGGTGGCAAGGGTAGGCTCTGCTATTACAGCTTCTATAGGGACTATGAAGGTAACAGAGCAAATAGATGCCCTTGAGACCTTAGCTATAAATCCTTATGCTTATCTTACAAGCCCAATACTTTTTGCTTGCATGATTGATGTGCCACTTCTTACAATATTGTCAGACATATCTGGTATTATAGGTGGATATTTGGTAAGCATTGTTATATTTCATATAAATGGGCATATGTATTGGGATAAGACGAAGGAAATTGTGAATTTTTACGATATATATGGAGGCCTTTATAAATCCTTTGTTTATGGTATTGTAATAGCTACTGTTAGCAACTACTTTGGCTTTAAAACCAGCGGCGGTAATCAAGGCGTTGGCAGGGCTACTACATCTTCTGTGGTGGTGTCTTCTATGCTAATTCTTATACTTGATTACTTTTTAACTGCTATCATATATACATGAAGTATTTTTTAATAAGTTTAACGTTTTTGGCTTTTGGTATGATAAGCTTTGCCGATAGCTCTAATAGTAACTCTTTTAACTTGAAACCTACTGTATGGCACGGGCTTTATATATATTATTATAACGACGCAAAGGAGCTATCCAAAAAAGAGCATAAACCAGTATTGTTATACTTTTATGGAAACGATTGTACCTATTGTGATCTCTTTGACCAATATGTTCTTCAGAAGCCTGATGTGGTAGATTTTATAAATAAACATTTCGTGTTTTCCTCTGTAAATGTAGATGATGCTGGTGGTAATAAATTTATAAGGAAGTTTAGACTCTTTGGAACACCAGCTTTTGCGGTTATATATCCTGATAGGCATTTCAAAGTTTATCAAGGCTATAAGACAAAAGAGCAATTTTTGTATATACTTAGTAAACTTGCAAAATGAGGATTGCTGTTGGGATGAGTGGCGGCGTTGATTCAAGTGTCGCTGCTTATCTTTTAAAAGAGCAAGGTCATGATGTTATAGGGGTTACCCTTAGATTTTACAAAGAGGAATGTGATGAGAATGCAAGGGTTTGTTGTTCTCCAAAGGATGTGCAGGATGCCAGGGTTGTATGTGATATCCTTGGTATCCCTCACTTAACATTGGATTGGGAAAAGCTTTTTAAAGAGAGGGTGATAGATTATTTTATCAAAAGCTATAAAACAGGACTTACACCAAATCCTTGTGCTATTTGCAATAAAGATGTGAAAACTGCGTTTTTGGGCTTTTACCTAAAGCAAAGTGCTGATATAGACTTTTTAGCCACAGGGCATTATATAATAAAAGAAGGTCTTAAGATAAGAAGGGCAAGAGGAAAAGACCAATCTTATTTTATGGCGCTTGTGCCCAAAAAGAGCCTTGAGTATCTCATGTTCCCAATAGGATATATGTCAAAAGAAGAGGTAAGAGATGTTGCCAAAAAAATAAATCTTCCCGTGGCACATAAGGTGGAATCTCAGGATGTGTGTTTTTTGAAGGGCATGGATTTAGGAGATTATCTATCTCAGTTTATAGAATCAAGACAGGGTGATATAGTGCATATAATCACTAAGAAAGTCCTTGGAAAACATAAAGGGGTTCATAGATATACCATAGGCCAAAGGCATGGTCTTGGTGTATCCTATCATGCACCTATTTATGTGGTAGAAAAAGATGTGGAGCAAAATATACTCTATGTAGGAGAGAAAGAATGTCTTTTCAAAAATGAGATAATACTTGCAGACTATAACAAATTAGAAGGTTTTGAAAAGACTGATATGTATATCCAAATTAGATATAACTCAAAACCCATTCCCATAGAACATATAGAAGAATACGAGGGCAATGTAAAAGTGTTTTTAAAAGAACCAACTACTCAAGTGGCAAAAGGACAGATAGGAGCCATCTATTTCAAAGATATACTTTTAGGAGGCGGTATAATCTCTTGAAAAAGATTTGGTTTTTGGCTTTTATTGTGATCTTAAGCTCTTGCTCTTATATAGTTATAGTACATGACCCATTGAGCGCCAAAGAACATGTAGAGCTTGGATATACTTACGAGATGCAAAAAGACTATAAGGATGCTATATATCAATATAAAATGGCTATAAAAAAAGATAAAGATTATGACCTTGCTTATTTTAATCTGGGAAACGTCTTCTTCAAAGAGAAAAGGTACGATGAGGCTATAAAATATTATAAAAAAGCTATAGAGATAAACCCAAAAAATACCGATGCCATGAACAATTTGGCATATCTTTACTATAAGCTTGGAGATTTTAAAAAGGCAAAATTTTTCATACTAAAAGCCCTAAAACTTCAACCAGATAACAAAGTTTATCAAAACACGCTACAGGAGATAGAGAGTAAGCTATAATATACTTTTATGGTTATAGGTGTAGCCATAATAGATTTTTATATTCCAGAGTCTTTATCTTTAAAAGAAAAAAGACACTATATAAGATCTATAAAGGATAAACTCATTAGCAACTTTAAGGTATCTGTATCTGAGATAGATTTCCAGGACTCTTGGCAACGCTCAAGGATAGGAGCTGCTGTTATAGGAGCGGATAAAGAAGGCGTAAATCAAGCTTTAAGCTCTATTGTAAAGTTTAGCCAAAGACAGTGGCCAGATATCCTTTTTGATATAAGCTTAGAGTTTGTAAATCTCTAACCTTCGTCGTCTTTTTTGCCTCCAAAAAGCTCAGTTATATCCTTTCTCCAGAAAGGTACGTTTTCTATCTTCTTCTTAAGCCTATCAAAAGCCTTTTCTTTTTCTTTTAATTTGAACTCCAAAGAAATTTTCTCATACTCTAGTTGTTTTATTTGTTCATACAAAGATGCTATTTGTTTATTTAAAGACATGATGGTATCGCTTGATTCTTTTAGCTTATCTACTACTTCATTATACCTTTCAAGAGATATGCAGTGAAATCCCTTCATCTCTTTGTTGTAAAGTTCTTCAACGGCTTTTTCTAACACATCGGTATGAGAGATATTTAGCTTTTCAGCTACAGCTTCTATTTTCATGAGCGTTTTTGAGTTTAATCTGTACGTTTTTGAAACTTTCATAGTGTTTATTATATCATGGTATTTGGCTTTTAAAACAATATTAAAGTATGGTATATTGTTATCTATGAAATTTTACGTTACAACACCAATATACTATGTGAATGATGTACCGCACATAGGTCATGCCTATACGACGATAGCGGCGGATGTTATAGCAAGATATAAAAGACAGATTGGTTTTGATGTGTTTTTCCTGACAGGCACTGATGAACATGGGTTGAAACTTCAAAAGGCTGCCGAAGAAAAGGGCATGAGCCCGAAAGAGCTTTGCGATAAAAACTTCCAAAACTTTAAAAGCTTGTGGGATTTTTTAGATATATCCTATGACCATATTGTAAGAACCACAGATGACTATCACAAAGCCTATGTGCAAGAGGTTATAACAAAAGTATATGAGAAAGGCTATATATACAAAGGCTATTATGAAGGATATTACTGTGTTGGATGTGAAGAGTTTAAACCAGAATCTGAGATAAAGGATTTTGATTATCATTGTCCTATACATAAGAAAAAATGTGATTTCATAAGAGAAGAAACTTATTTTTTTAAACTATCAAAATATCAAGATGAACTTTTAAAATTGTACGAAAAAGATTTTATAAAGCCAGACTATCGTAAAGAAGAGGTAATATCTTTTGTAAAACAAGGGCTAAAAGATTTATCTGTTACAAGGCCAAAGGATAGGGTAAGCTGGGGCATAGAACTTCCTTTTGATAAAAACCATGTTATATATGTATGGTTTGATGCTTTGTTTAATTATATATCCGTTTTGAAGTTTAAGGACAGTCTTTATTTTTGGCCAGCGGACTTTCATATAGTAGGAAAAGATATACTTAGATTTCACGCTGTTTATTGGCCTGCTTTTCTTATGGCTCTTGATATGGAACTTCCAAAACATGTTTATGCGCATGGGTGGTGGACCGTGGAAGGTCAAAAGATGTCAAAATCTTTAGGTAATGTCATCAATCCTTACGATGTGGTAAATGAATACGGATTAGATGAGACAAGATATTTTTTATTAAGAGAAGTAGCTTTCGGTCAAGACGGGGATTTTTCAAAAGAGGCTATTAAAAGAAGGATAAACGGAGAGCTCGCCAACGGTATTGGAAACCTTATCAGTAGAACTTTCGCCATGTGTATAAAATATGATATTACTTCCAAACAAGATATAAGAGAAGATGAAGATTATAAAAATTTAGTAAATGAGGTTTTGCAGGCTTTTAATAAACACATGAACGAGCTTCAATTTCATAAGGCTTTGGAAGAAACGATGAGATTTGTAGATTATCTAAACAAGTATGTGGATGAGAAAGCCCCGTGGACTTTAGCCAAAAATAACGACCCTTCTTTGAAAGATGTGCTTCTTACGCTTATAGATGGCATATTGATATCTTGCTTTATGTTAAATCCCTTTATGCCTCACAAAATCAAAGAAGTCTTTGAGAGTGTGGGCGCAAAACTGGATTTTAAAGGTCTACCACAAGCTTATGCTATAGATTTTGAAGGTATTAAAAGCAAGCTAAACCTTTTTCCAAAGTTTGATTAAAATAAAAAACCCTTTATAGATTTTTAGGTTATATTATTATTATGTTAACAGGAAGCATAACTGCCATAATAACTCCTTTTAAAAACGGTGAAGTGGATTACGGAGCTTTTGAAAGGCTCATAGAGTTTCAAATAGCAAATGGCACAGATGGGATATTGGTTTGTGGTACCTCTGGAGAATCTCCCACTCTTAGCTATGAAGAGCACGAGGCTGTTATAGAGTTTGCTGTTAAAAGCGCAAAAAAGCGTATACACATAATGGCTGGCACAGGGGCAAACTCTACCGAAGAGGCTCTTAGGTTTACCACTTTTGCAAAAGCAATAGGTGCTGATAGTGCACTCTTGGTGGTACCTTATTACAACAAACCTACCCAAGAAGGTTTATATAAACACTTTAGCAAGATAGCCAAAGAAGTAGATATAGATATATACATATACAATATCCCTTCTAGGACGGGGATAGAGATATCTGTAGATACCCTTGAAAGGCTTGCAAAAGAATGTCCAAATATAAAAGGTTCAAAGGAATCCACCCCAAACATGGATAGAATATCGGAAATCTTAAAGAGGATACCACATTTTACAGTGTTTTCTGGAGATGATTCTTTAACACTTCCTATGATGAGCTTAGGCGCTAAAGGCGTTGTGTCTGTTATAAGCAACGTGATGCCCAAAGAGGTAAAAGAGCTTACGTCTTATGCTTTGAAAGGCGATTTTGAAAAAGCGAGGAGCATGCACTATCATCTTTTGGAAATATTTAAAGTTATGTTTATAGAGACAAACCCAATACCTGTTAAAACAGCCCTTTCTTTGATGGGTATGGTGAAGAAAGAGTTTAGATTACCACTTTGTGAAATGCTTCCCCAAAACGAAGATAAGCTAAAGGAAGTGCTAAAGAAATACAGCCTTATATGAGTTTGGAGTTAAAAACTTTTATAGCTTTTAGAATAATAGATAGAAATTTAGAACCTATACAAAGACCAGAACTTATAAACCCAGATGATCTTTTATATATAGATGACCAGAAAGAAAAACTTATAAAAAATACAAAATGCTTTGTGAAAGGCTATATGGCAAACGATGCACTTTTATGGGGAAGAAGGGGAAGCGGTAAATCTGCTTTGGTAAAGTCTATGCTTTATACATTTAAGGATGATGGGCTTAGGATGATACAAGCTTATAAATCAAACCTTGAGGATTTGGCTTTTATATACGATTATATATATGATAAGCCCTATAGATTTATACTATTTTTTGATGACCTCGTTTTCAGTGAGAAAGATGAGAGATTTTCTATTATGAAAGCCCTTTTGGAAGGCGATATAGAACAACGCCCGGAAAACCTTATCGTATATGCTACATCAAATAGGAGGGATTTAACTATAGAAAAGATAGAAGATGAGAAATTTCCAGAAGACAATATAAACGACGCTTACGCTCTGGTGGATAGATTTGGTTTAAGACTTGGTTTTTGGGGCTTTTCAAAAGAACAGTATTTAAATATAATAAAGCATCATATTAAAAGCCTAAATTTAGAATGGAAAGAGGAGTACGATAAGGAAGCTGATAGGTTTGCCTTAAATGCAGGTGGATACTCAGGCCGTACCGCCAAGCAGTTTATTAGATATTTGCATGTAAGTTTGTGTAATACCAATCTTCCGTGAGCAAGTGTATAAGCGTAGTAATTCCTTATTATAATGCTTCTAGGTTTATATTAAAAGCCGTAAACTCTGTAAAAAATCAAACATTAAGGCCTAAAGAACTCATAGTGATAGATGATGGGTCTTCTGATAATGTGGAGGAGCTTTTAAAGGAATTGGATTATCCTTTTGATTTTAGGCTTTTAAAAAATAAGACAAACAAAGGAAGGAGTTTCTCTAGGAACTTGGGTGTAAAAGAGGCAACATGTCCATTTGTAGCTTTTTTGGATGCGGATGATATGTATGATAAGTATCATCTTGAAGTGTTATCCTCACAGGAGGCTGATATTGCATACGATATTGTAAGGACTTTTATAGATGAAGATGACGATATCATAAGAATATCAAAAAAATCTTATAAAGAGTCAAAATCTATGATATTGGGTGGACTTGTGGGGTATCCATCCTCTATGATGGTAAAAAAAGATACATTTTTAGGTTTTGATGAGAGTTTACATCAACGAGAAGATTGGGAGTTATTTTTGAGATATTACAAATATGGTCTTTCTATAAATATTCTTGATAAGAATAGCACCTTCATAAGGGAGCATAGCAAAAGGACAAGCAGGTCAAAAGATTATTTTTTATATACTATGAAGGTTTACGAGATGCATAAGGATTTAGAGTGCCCTGATATGTGGCTAAGCATATCTGAGACCGCTTTTAGGTTTAAGGAAAAGACCGTTGGTTTTGAGTTTTTAATAAAAGCCCTAAAACAAAACCCTTTCATAGAACCAAGGAGGGCTTGGAATATCATAAAACGAATACCTAAGATATGAAATTGAAGCTAATATTTTTTAAATTTATGTTATAATAAAAACCTATGGCTGAAAAGATTGATATAAACCGTATTCAAAGAGATATGTTTATTGAGTACAAGGGCGAGCCCTATAGGGTGGTGGATTATGACCACGTAAAGCCTGGAAAAGGTCAGGCATTTGTTAGAGTGAAAGCTAAGAATATGAACACAGGAAACGCCATTGAGATTACCTACAAGTCTTCAGATAGCATTGAGCTTGCAGACTTTGAACAAGTATTTGCAGAGTTTTCCTATAAAGATGCCAACGAGTATTACTTTTTGACTCAAAATACCCATGAGATGATAGGAATAAACGCCGAAGATATAAAAGAAGAATCAAGGTTTTTAAAAGAGGGGATGACCGTTGTAGTGTTTGTGTATAAAAATAAGCCAATTGGTATAGAGCTTCCAAAGGCTGTAGAGCTTGAAGTTATAGAGACAGACCCTGGTTTTAAAGGAGATACCGCTGCTGGTGGTTCAAAACCTGCAAAGCTTGAAACGGGTGCGGTTATCCAAGTGCCATTTTTTATAAACGAAGGGGATGTTGTGAAAGTAGATACAAGGACAGGCCAATATCTTGAAAGACTTGATAGAGCCCAGAAAAAGTGATATGGATTTAGAACCAATCCTTGCCCTTATAAAAGCCTTAGACAATTCTAGTTTACAAAGATTAAAGCTAACCTCTGGAGACTTTACTTTAGAGCTAGAAAAAGGGCAGGTGTATATTACGGAAAGCGTCTTCCCAGAAGAGATAAAAAAAGTAGATATATCAAAACAGAGAACAGAATTAAACAAAAAAGAAGATACAGCTTCAAAACCAGAATATCATGTTATAAAGAGTCCGTTGGTGGGTACCTTTTATAGGTCTCCCTCCCCTGAAGCTCCGCCTTTTGTAGAGGTTGGTGATATAGTATCCCCTGGACAAACCCTTTGTATAATAGAAGCTTTAAAGGTGATGAACGAAATAGAAAGCGATATAAAAGGTAGGATAGAAAATATATTGGTAGAAAATGGTGAAGTGGTAGAGTACGGCCAACCCCTCTTTGAAATATCCCCTCTCTGATGATATTAGAAAATGATATTGTTCTGATAAGATACAGCGACAAGGTCTATCTTAAAAAAGTAAAAAGAGGCGAAAGTCTAAATGTAAAATCCCATATATTAAAATACGATGATATAATTGGCAAAGAAGAAGGTATTTTTATAAATGGATTTTTTGTAGCAAAACCCACCTTAGAAGAGATTGTAAAGTATGGTTTTAAAAGGGAAACTCAGATTGTTTATCCAAAAGACGCCTTTTATATAGCTTTTAAACTAAATATACCATTTTGTAAAAACATATTAGAGTTTGGTATGGGAAGTGCAGTGATGAGTGCTATAATGCTAAGCACTATGAAAGAGGATGCCATTCTTTATACTCATGAAGAAAATCAAAAGGCCTACCACAACGCTCTTAAAAATCTTAAAACCTTTGGGCTTTTGGATGAGAGGATAAAACCAGTACTTTCAAACTACAAGGATATATCCTATGAAAGCGGCTTTTTTGACTGTGCTTTTATAGATACCAAGGAGCCTTGGGAGTATGTGGATAAGCTTCACAAAGAGCTTAAATCTGGTGCCAATATAGCTTTTTTAGTACCCACTTACAATCAAGTGTCTAAACTTTTAGAGAATTTAAAGGATACATTTTTTGTTTATGAGATATCAGAAATACTTCTTAGAAAATTAAAACCAAATCCAGAAAGGCTAAGACCAGAAGATATAATGCCAGCTCATACTGCTATACTGATATTTGCCAGAAATATATATCATTGATGTTAATGTTTACTTATGTTAATATGTATATATGCCAAGAAGAACCAGAAATAGGATTTTACATGAAGCCCTAAAAATATTTTCTAACAAGGGTATTAGAGAAACTACTATAAAGGATATAGCAAGAGCGGTAGGTATAACAGAAGGAGCCATATATAGACACTTTGATAGTAAAGAACAGATAGTAAGATCGCTTTTTATAAACAGCTCTCAGGAGTTTTATAATCATTTAAACAGTGCTTTATTAAAAGCCCAAAACTTTGAAGAGGCATTAAAAAATCTCACACAAGCTTTTTTAAACTATGCTTTTACAAATTCTGAGGCTTTTAAGTTTATAAACTTGTTTCATTATTTCAAGATGGATTATGAGCTTAAGCTAAAAGATGGTAAAATGCCAAAAGATGTTATATATGAATTTTTCAAAAGCTACGAAGAGATAGGCATGGAACCCCAATATGCCACAGCACTTTTTATTGGAACCTTAGAGCGCATCTTTCTATTCTATGAAATCGGGTTTATAGATGATATAGAAGAAGATATCCAAGAAAAAGCTTATAGACTTTTATTAAATATTTTTGAATCTGGCGTAAAAAGGGAATCGCAAACAAAATGAGCATAGAGAAGATTGACTTTTTATTTTTCCAGGGTTGTCCTAACTCTGAACCCACTTATAAAAACCTTCCGGAGGCTCTAAGAGAGCTGAATATAGATGTGTCTGTAAACAGCATAGATGTGAAAGATTTAGAAAGCTCTCAAAAGCTAAAGTTTATGGGTTCGCCTTCTATATATGTAAACAGTATAGATATATATACCGGCAAACCTCCAGACCAAATATCTTACTCTTGTAGGACTTTCAACATAAACGGCATTCAAACGGGTGTTTTACCAAAAGAGTTTATAAAAGAAAAGTTAAAAAGTTTTCTATAACTCACAAATATTTTATTGGGAGGTTTTAGATTATAGTGAAAGGAGGTAATTTTTATGGGATTTTTAGAAAATCTAATGACTCAAGTTAAAGGTGCTTTGAACGATGCCCTTGACAAGGCTTCAGATCCTGGAAGGACTGCAAGACAGGTAATAAGGGATTTAGAAGAGCAAATAGAAAAAGCCAACGCCAGTATGGTGAATGTGATGGCTGAGTACGAGCTTTTGAAACAGAAAAAGAATCAATACGAAGAAGAAGCTAATGACTGGCACGAAAAAGCTAAAAAGGCTCTTCAAGCAGGTAGAGAAGATTTGGCAAAGAAAGCTTTAGAACAAGAGGAAGAAGCTAAAAAACAAGCTAATGTGTATCAAAAACAGTTGGATACTTTAGAGCCTTCTATAAACGAGCTAAAAGCCAAGATTCAAGAGCTAAAAAATAAGAAACAAGAGTTAGAATCAAAAGCGGAGATACTTGGTACTAGATACGAAGTGGCAAAAGCCCAGGAAAAAGCTTCAGAGATAACTACTGGTATAGGAGATTCCCATGCAAAAGAAAAGCTTGATTCTGTGGAAGAGAAAGTTTTAAAAGAAGAAGCAAAGGCTAAGGCTGTTAAAAGCTTAGAAGACGAACAAACTGGTAACGATATAGAAAAAGAGTTTGAAGCTCTTGACAAATCAAGCACTGTAGATGACAAGCTTGAAGCTCTTAAAAAAGAGATGGGCCTAAAGTGATAAATCAGATTATAATACTTTTAATAGTTTTCATAATAGGTGTGATATTATGGAAGATTATGGGGCTTCTTATGCTGGGGGCTTTTTTGTTTGCTGTGTTTTTGGCTTTTAATATGGGTAGAAAAAGATTTGATATATGAAAAAGCTTATACTGTTATTTATTTTTATGTTTGATTTAGCTTTAGCACTGCCAACTCCTTCTGACATAACAAAAGAGGTGCAAGCTGGACACTATCATAGAGCTGAGATACTTTTGAAAGAGGTGTTGGGAAAAGAGCCAAATTCTGCCAAAGCTCATTATATGCTTTCTCAGGTTTATTATCTTGAAGGGAAAGACCAAAAGGCTTTGCAAGAGCTAAACATAGCAAAGAGACTTGATCCATCGGAATCTTTTGCTCACAAAGGATATTTAAAAAATTACGAGAAAGAGCTCCAAAAATCTGTAAACGTTAAAAAAGGTACTTTTGGAGGTGCTATGATATTTTTCTTAATAGGGGCTTTGCTTATAGTCGGAGCGGTGTTTTTATATATATCAAACAAGCTCACCACCAAAAACAAAGAAGACATAAAAACGAAACTTACAGAAGAGCTTACCCTTTATCTTGAAAACATAGAGAAGATAAAAACAAAGCTATCCATTGACTTGGTGTCTTTAAAAGAGGATGACCCAGCAAAAAAAGATTTGTCTGATAGGTTAAACGAGCTAGATGAAATAAAGCAAAAAATGTTAGATTTACTTCAAAAGCTAAAAAACAACGAAGTACAAGATATAGAAGGAGCTTATGTTTACTTTGAAAATCTAAAGGATAAGCTAAAAGAAGTAGCCACAGGCGTGAAAAATACCTATGAGACCCATGACGATTTGAAATCTCTACAATCAAACCCTCAAAACTATCCACCGCAAACCGGCGCACCTATGATGGGTGGAGGGACTTCCTTTATGGATTTGCTTGGTATGATGGCGATGGGAACGCTCATGGGCTCTATATTTAGTGGTGGTTTTGGTGCCAATCCTACCATCATAGAAAACAACTATTACAATGAGCCTATGGATATGGGAAATCAGGATATAATAAATCAAGACACAGACCAAAATATAGATTTTGCTGGAGGAGATGACTGGGGTGGTGATATGGACACAGGACAAGATGACTCTTGGAGCTGATATGGAAAATTTTATATACTACAATCCAAAAGCTAATTTTGATATAGTAGCTATCAATGTTTTTATAAAAGGAGGGGCTTTGGATGAGTCTAAAAGAGGTGTTACAAACCTTCTAACGTCTCTTCTTGGTAAGAAAACCGCTTCAAAATCCTCTTTGGAGATAAATGAGATTTTTGAATCTGTTGGAGGATTTTTAAGATTTAAGACAAATGCAGATTTTATAAACATTGCAATCACTACCAAAAAATCAAAGCTAAAAGAATCTATTGATACATTAAAAGAGGTGATAAGAGAAAGTGTTTTTGAAGAGGAAGCTTTTAACATAGAAAAACAAAATGTTTTATCTACTTTGAAATCAAGGAAAGAAAGACCTTTTGATTTTGCATTTGATAATCTAAGGAAGATGCTTTACAAAAATACCCCTTACGAGATATCAAGCCTTGGTACCGAAGAAAGCTTAAACGCAATAACACTTGAGGATGTGAGGAAAAGACATCAAGAGATATTTAATAAAGAGTATATTGTGAGTGTGGTGGCGGATGATTTAAAAGAATCTGATATTGAAACTATAAAAAGTCTATTTTTTATTTTTCCTAAAAGCCAAAAACAAGAACATATTGGTTTTTGTGCCAATGTAGAAAATGATGAAGTGATTGAGATTCAAAGAGGCGGGGCTCAGGCTAGCATAATGTGCGGATACGATGCGCCTTCTTCAAAGGACAAGCTTGAGTATTTTGCTTTTAAAATATTGAACGCTATGCTTGGAAACGGTATGAGTTCTATACTTTTTAAAACTCTAAGAGAAGAAAAAGGCTATGCTTATGCGGTAAATACTTCTATTTCTACAAATCTTTACTGCTCTAAGATGATAGCTTACATAGGCACATCCGTTGAAAAAGCTAAAGATGCCCTTGAAGATTTAAACGCTATTATAACAAGTCTTCAAATAGAAGATGAAGATATAAACCTTGCTAAACAAAAGCTCATCGGAAACTTTTCTTTGGAGCATCAGACAAGATTTAGTAAATCCTATACCATGGGATATTTTGAGCTTATGGGGCTTGGTAAAAATCTATTTTTTGAATATGAAAATCTTATAAAAGATGTTTCAAAAGAAAATATAGAACAAGTCTATAAAAAGTATATAAAACATCACAAATGTGTAGTTGTTAAATAATATCTGATGAAAAAAGAATCAAGGATATACAAATATATAAAATCTCTTATAACAAATAAAAAATACCTTACTACCGAAGATATCATGCTTATGTTAGAAAAGTATTATAAGCTTCCTATAAAGATACCTGGTGTTTTTTACAAATACAAAAAATTGATTAAGGACATAAGGCAAGAGGTTTACAAAGAAAGAAGAAATAATAAAATTAAAGATATCAAAAACAATAGGAGCAAGGATGATGAAGGAATATGATTTGGTTATATTTGGAGCAGGCTCTGGTGGATA
>CAZTLC010000018.1:0-8834 GCA_964614295.1 uncultured Aquificaceae bacterium
TCTACCTCTTCTATCGGCTCATTGTTTTTAATAGCATCGTAAAGCTTGTTAAGAACTTCCATTTCTTCAAAGTGTATCTCGTTCATCTCCATCAATGCTACTTGTGGCATTCTTTCTTTTTGTAATATCATAAAGCCGTTACCTCCTGCTTAATAATGATCTAAAATAAGTAAATATTAGTTTATATGATTGATTGATGTTGTCAAGATGCTATTAATCAGAATATATTCATTCAATGAACACTAATACATTTATCATATATAATACTTAAATTTCGGATATAATATTTATTTAACTTTTTAGGAGTGAAGATATGGAATTGACACTTAGTGCTCAAGAAAAAGTGTATGATGTGATAATAATAGGAGCAGGGCCAGCAGGGGCTTCTGCTGCCATATATACTTCTAGGGCTGGTCTGTCTACTTTGGTATTGTATAGAGCAGAAGCCGATGGAGCTTTGGGTGTAACCCAGAAGATTGAAAACTACCCTGGTATAAGAGGGCCTTTATCTGGTTTTGAGCTTTTAAAATTGATGAGAGATCATGCAAAGGCTTTTGGAACAGAATTCCAAAGGGGGAAAGTGATAGCTAGTTCCTTGGAAGGTGATATTAAAAGCGTATATACTATAGATGGAAGGGAATACAAAGCTAGGGCTTTAATAGTGTCTTCTGGGGCTATGGAAAGGGCTCATAAGTTTCCAGGCGAAGAAGAGTTCTTAGGAAAAGGTGTATCTTACTGCGGTGTTTGTGATGCAGCTTTTTTCAAAGATAGGCCTGTAGCGGTGATAGGGGATGATGATTATGGTATTGAAGAGGCAGAGTTTATAGCTCGCTTTGCTTCAAAGGTATACTTTGTGGTGCCATCTTCCAAAATAAGAGCACCTCAGGAAGAGATAGAACACTTTTCAAGTCTTGCAAATGTAGAGATTTCTCTTCACACAAGACCTGTGAAAATAATAGGAGATAACCTTGTAAAAGGTCTTCATGTCAAAAAGTTATCTGCAGGGGAAGAGACAACCTTGGAGGTAGATGGGGTATTTATATTTGTGGGTGGTAATAAGCCTTCTGTGGATTTTCTTATGGGTCAAGTCAAGATGAGCGAACACGGTTGTCTTGAGATAGATGAAGAGATGATGACATCGGTGCCCGGCGTATTTGCTGCAGGAGATATACTCTGTACAAATATAAAGCAAGCTGTGATAGCGGCAGCAGATGGCGTTAAAGCAGCTTTAGCAGTGGATAAATATCTAAACAAAAAGTCAAAAATTACATCTCAGTGGTAATAAAAAGGGGGTTTTATGAAACATCTTACTAAGAAGCAGTTAGAAGAGTTAAAAAAGAGGCTCTTGGAGGAAAAAGCCAAGATTATAGCAAGGTACAATGATACTGTGGAAGCTCAAAAGAGGGTTTCGGAAGAAGCCAAAGAGCCCCAAGATTTAGAAGACTTAGGACAGATAAACTATACGGAAGAACTATTAGAGTCCTTATCTCAAAGAGATATGGAAGTGCTCAAAGAGATTGAAGATGCTATTAAGCGCATGGAAAATGGCACTTATGGTATATGCGAATGGACTGGAGAACCCATTCCTTATGAGAGACTAAAAGCCATACCTTGGACAAGATTTACAGCTAAAGGAGCAGAAGAGTACGAAGAAACTATGGGTACTTCTATGACCAACACCAATTATGAGCCACCTGTAGAAGATATAACCATAGAAAGAGACGATATAGGGGAAGATTGATATGCTTTATAAAGAGAGTGTTTCTAAGCTTTTGGAAGAAAAAGTAAAACCTTCAGAGATTTTAGAAGCTTTTTTAAAAAGGAAAGAGAGTTTAGAACCAAAGATAAGAGCTTATGTTACGGATATCTACGATAGAGCTTTTGATGAGGCTAAAGCCCTAGATTCAAAAATCCCCCAAGGAAAACTTTTTGGTATACCAATAGCTATAAAAGATAATATAAATGTGGAAGGATATACTACCACCTGTTCTTCAAAGATGCTTAAAAATTATATCTCTGTTTACAATGCCACCGTCATTGAAAGATTAAAACAAGAAGGGGCTATCATAGTAGGAAAGACCAACATGGATGAGTTTGCTATGGGCTCATCTACCGAATACTCTGCTTTTTTCCCCACCAAAAATCCTTGGAATATTGATTTTGTACCTGGAGGTTCCTCTGGTGGTTCTGCCGCTGCTGTGGGTGCTAATATGGTGCCTATATCCCTTGGTTCTGATACAGGCGGTTCTATAAGGCAACCTGCTTCTTTTTGCGGTGTTATAGGTCTTAAGCCTACTTACGGCAGAGTATCAAGGTATGGTCTTGTGGCTTTTGCCTCCTCCTTAGACCAGATAGGACCCTTTGGTAGATATACAAAGGATGTGGCACTTCTTTTAGAAGTGATATCAGGACATGACCCAAGGGATAGCACCAGTGCAAATATAGAAGTGCCTTCTTTTTCTAAAAGCCTAAAACCAAACATTCCTTCAAAAGTGGGTATTCCAAAAGAGTTTTTAGCTTATAAGGTAGATAAAGAAGTAGAAGAATCTTTTAAAAACTTCATAAAATTTTTAGAAGACAATAAGGTTATTATAAAAGAGATATCTTTACCGCATATAGAGTATGCTATACCTGTTTATTATGTGTTGGCTCCAGCGGAAGCTTCTTCAAACTTGGCACGTTTTGATGGTATAAGGTATGGATATAGGGCAAATGATTTTAAGGATGTCTTTGAGCTTTATGCAAAAACCAGAGATGAAGGCTTTGGACCTGAGGTAAAGCGTCGTATCATGCTTGGAACTTATGTATTGTCATCAGGATATTACGAAGCTTACTATGGTAAAGCCTTGGCTGTGAAAAACTTGATTAAGAGAGAGTTCTTAGAAGTTTTAAAAGATGTGGATGTTATAATAAGTCCTACTTCTCCTACACCTCCTTTTAGATTTGGTGAAAAACTCAATGACCCCATATCTATGTATCTCTCTGATATTTTCACAGTATCCATAAATTTAGCGGAGCTTCCAGCCATATCTATACCATCTGGTTTCACAAAAGAAGGCCTTCCAATAGGTGTGCAAATAATAGGAAGGGCTTTTGATGAACAAACGCTTTTAGATTTATCCTACGCTTGGGAACAACATTATCCTCACTATGAGTATGTCTCGCTTGTATGATAGTTTTAAGCTTAGATACCTCTAGTAGCAACATATCTTTATGTTTGTTAAAAGCCTCAAAACCCACTCTCTTTTTTTATAAACACACAAATGAGAAGACTCTTAGCTTTTTACCATCTTTGTTTCATCAGTTTGATATAGAACCCAAACACATAGATGCTTTTTTTGTATCAATAGGCATAGGTTATGCTACTCCTTTAAAGATTGGTATAAACTTTATAAAAGCTATGGCGATAGCCCTAGACAAACCTATATATACTTTTATAAATATGGACGCCTTAGCAAGAACGCTTTTTAAAGACGAAGATATATTTTTATATAGAAAAGTATCAAACGCTTACATAGGAGCTTTTTATAAAAGAGGAGAAAGAACCTCTGATATAAAAGAATATAAAGATATACCAGAATACCATTCTTACGATATAGAAGAGCATCAACATATGTATTCCTATCTTGGATATATGGCTTTTAAAGAAGAAAATCCAAGCGATTTGTTTTTAATAGAACCAATATACACAAGACCACCCACGAGGATAGTAAATGTTTAAGAGCTTTTGGTGAAAATGGATTTACTTCAAGGTTTAAACGAAGAGCAAAAGAAGGTGGTATTGTCAACGGGAAAGCCTATTTTAGTAGTGGCGGGGGCTGGTTCTGGTAAAACAAAGACTATAATCCACAAGGCTTTACACCTTATACTAAGCGAGTATTCTAAGGTAAGAGCCAAAAGGCTTTTGATGATAACATTTACAAACAAAGCAGCCAATGAGATAAAAGAGCGTATCAGACGCTATGGGGATACTTTAGGATACGATTTAAAGATAGAGTGGATTGGCACATTTCATTCTATAGCTTCAAAGATTATAAGAAGGCATCACGCTATATTTGGACTTTCAAGTGATTTTAGGATACTTGACGAAGAAGATTCTAAAAGGCTGTTTCAGGGGCTTTTAAAAGGACAAGAAATATCAAAAGAAGAGGGTAAAAAACTATACATAGCTGTAAATCAGCTGATAGAGGGGATAAGGGCGATAGATGAGGACAACAAATTTGATAAAAAGGTGGTGGAGTTCAAAGATTTGTTTTTAAATGCCATGCTTGAGACAAACGCAGTTTCATTTTCTTATCTTATGGGCGCTTTTAAGGACATGCTTGAAAAAGACGAAGCTTTTAGAGAATACTATCAGAAGTTCTTTGATTATATCATAGTGGATGAGTTTCAAGATACAAATACAACTCAATACGAGATAGTAAAGCATATCTCAAAAAAAGATAATGTATGTGTGATAGGAGACCCAAACCAATGTATATACGAGTGGCGCAACGCCCATCCAGACAATATAATGAACTTTATAGAAGATTACAATCCAGAAATTATAAAATTAAACATAAATTATAGGTCTTCCACCGATATTCTGTCCTTAGCCAACGAGGTCTTAAACCATTCTAAAGCAAAGTGGAAAGAGCTCGTTCCTATTTTAAAAAGCCATAAACTTGACGAATCAAATGCTAAAAAACCCCTTATAATATCTCATCCTACCGAAGAAAAAGAGGCTGAGTGGATAGCTAAAAAGATAAACGAGCTTAGCAAGGACATACCCTTAGAGGAGATGGCTATACTTGTAAGGGTTAGCTATATTACAAATTTCTTAGAGCAGGCGTTGGTAAAGGCAAAGATTCCACATAGAGTGGTAGGAGCTTTAAGGTTTTTCCAAAGAAAAGAGGTAAAAGATATATTGGCTTATCTATACCTTGCTATAAACCCAAAGGATACGGTATCTTTTCAAAGAGCCATCACAAACCCAAAAAGAGGTATAGGAGAAAAAACCGTAGAGAGGATAGTAAACTTTTCAAAGCAAAAATCCATAGACCTAATACAAGCTACAAAGTATATTTTAGGAAATAGACTCTTTGAAGAGAACAACTTTGTAAATGCCATAGAGAGATTAAAACACAATCTGGAAAAAGGCACCGAAAACATATCTTTTTATGTTGAAAAGCTTATAAAAGATATAAGGTATTACGAATATTTGGAAGAGGAATATAAAGAAGATTGCAAAGAGCGTATTGAAAATATAAAAGAGCTTATAAGATTTTTTGAGTTAGAGTCTAAAAAAGGTGCAACCAATCAAAAGGAGAGCTTGAAGGAGCTTTTGCAAGAGCTTTCTTTGTCAGAAGACGATGAAAATGATAACATAAAAGGTGTTAGGATAATGACCATACACAAGGCAAAAGGTTTGGAGTTTGAAGTAGTGTTTATACCAAGGCTTGAAAACGGCATACTTCCTCACTCTTCAGCTTTTAACGATATCCTTGATATGGAAGAAGAAAGAAGGCTTTTTTATGTAGGTATCACAAGGGCAAAAAGACATCTATTTTTAAGCTATACAGATTTAGGCAAAATAAGTAGTTTTATTCAGGAGATAAACAAAGAGCTTTTAGATATATCTCTTTTACCAAAAGAAAAGACAAAAGATATGGCTGCTAAAGTTATAACCGATTACAAACCTATAAATTATAAAAGCCAAGATAAGAAAAGCAAAAAACTAAAATCTGAGATAAAAATAGGCGATATAGTATTTCATGAAGTTTTTGGAGAGGGTCGTGTGATAAATATATCAAAAGATATAGCAAATGTAAGATTTAAAGATAAAGATAGAACCATCATGAAAGATTTTCTAAAGCCAGTATGAGGCTAAAAGCGATAAAACGCTTCCTTTTTAGAATGTTTGAAGTCCCTTCTTCTACTGCCTACAAAACCTATCAACCTATAAGTATATTCATAGTATCCTTATCCATACTTTTTGGTGTGTTAGAGGAGTTTCATTCTTTACATAAAGACCTTTATGCCACCGCAATAATATTAGATTATACCGCTTCTATTGTAATAGCCTTTGAATATATTTCCAGACTATGGCTTTCTAGCAACTTCACAAAAGATTTTATAAAATACAAAGATAAAGGCTTTTTTATGGCTTTTTTAAAAGCTTTAAAACCGAAATTCATTTGGGCTTCAAAACCCTCTTCCATAGTAGATTTTATATCTATATTTCCGATATTCCATCCTCTTAGGCTTATTAGGATAGTAGTTTTAAGCGCTAGATTTTTTAAAATCTCAATACAGTATAAGGATTTGTATAAAACGTTATTTGCACATATCACAGATATTATAAACGAAATACTTGGTATTTTAGTATTTATATTTATAAGTCTCACATCTTTGATTATCATCTTATTTTCTGTTGAAAAAAATGCCCATAATCCCAATATGCACAATCTTTTTGATGCCATTTATCTTGCCATGATGACAGCTACCACAGTAGGATATGGTGATATAACACCCATTACCACGGTTGGAAGAGTTGTAGCAATCCTCATAGCCCTCATGGGATGGTTTTCTTTTTCTATCATCACAGCTTTTATAAGCTCTGGACTTATAAGATATATAAATTTAATAAAGACAGGAGGTATAATAATGGCAGATTTGAAAGACCATGTGATAATAGCTGGATGGACAGAGACTAGCTCTTATATGATAGAAAAATTAAAACATAAAAAGGATAGACCTTTGGTGGTGGTTATAAGCAACCAAGATTTGAACTTAGAAGGAGGATTTGTATTTAAAAAGGGAGATTTTGTAAAAGAGCAGGTGCTAAAGGATATAAAGATAGAATTTGCAAAACAAATAAACATATTTCCAGAGCTTTTTCATGACCTTGATGCAGAATCCATAGACGCAAGGTCTATACTAACTGCTGTGGTGGCAAGAGGACTGAACAAGGATATAAAGATAAATCTCCAGCTTTTAAAAATAGAAAATGCGAAAACCTTTAGGAGAAGAAATATCGCTGATAATATCGTAGTAAGCGGTGAGATATTGGGAGATATCTTTTTAAAGGATTTTTAATATGTTAGAATAGTTTTATGAGAACAATACTTGTGACAGGTGCTGCTGGTTTTATAGGTTGGAAAGTTTCTACGCTTCTTTTAGAAGAAGGCTACAGGGTAATAGGGGTTGATAATCTTAACGATTATTACGATATAAAAGTTAAGCTCTGGAGACTTGATAATCTTAAAAGCCATGAAAACTTTAAATTTTACCCAGTGGATATAGAAAACAAACAGGCCTTAGAAGTAATATTCCAAGACAACGTTATAGATGCTATAATAAATGAGGCTGCCAGAGCAGGTGTAAGATACTCTTTGGAAAATCCTTTTGTATATCTTTCTACCAATACCTTAGGGGTTTTAAACCTTTTAGAATTAGCAAAAACTTTCAATGTTAAAAAGTTTGTTCAAGCTTCTACATCTTCTTTGTATGCGGGTCAACAGATGCCTTTTGTGGAAGAGCTTCCAGTAAATACGCCCATATCTCCTTACGCTGCCTCTAAAAAGGGTGCCGAGGCCATGCTATATAGTTATCATTACCTATATGGAATAGATGTGTCAATACTAAGATATTTTACCGTTTATGGGCCAGCTGGAAGACCAGATATGTCCATATTTAGATTTATAAAATGGATATACACAGATGAACCCATAGAGCTCTTTGGAGACGGTTCCCAATCAAGAGATTTTACCTATATAGACGATATTGCCAAAGGTACTATAAAAGCTCTAAAGCCTCTGGGATACGAAATCATAAACCTCGGTAACAACAAACCAGACAAGCTTATATACGCCATTGAGCTTATTGAGAAATATCTTGGTAAAAAAGCTAAGATAAATTATAAAGAGTTTCACAAGGCAGATATGATGGCCACCTGGGCCAATATCACAAAAGCCAACAATCTATTGGATTGGCACCCTACGATATCCTTGGAAGAAGGTATTAAGAATACCGTAGAATGGACTTTAAAAAATTGGGACTGGATAAAGGATGTAAAGCTCTAGTTATCTATTCTCCACTGGGGCTACAACCTTTTTCATACCGCTGTATTTAAACTTAAGCCAGAGGGTTACCTTTTTACCCTTTTCAAGAGGATGTTTTAGGCCTATGAGCATGATATGATATCCACCCGGTTTTAATATAAGGGCTTGTTTTGGATTTATAGTCATGTATTTTACTCTTACCATCTTCATAATACCATTTTTGTCAACAGTTTTGTGAAGTTGTGTGATTTTGGATATAGATGATTTAGCCCATATTAGTATATCTTTTGAATCTCCCTTGTTTTCTATAGTCATGTAGGCAGCACTCATTTTCATAGAGGATGATATCAATCTCACCCAAGAGTCCTTGATGATGATGTCTGGTTTTGCCAAAGCAACGCCACTAATAAGGCCAAGAGCCAACAAGAGCTTTTTCGTAACAACTTCCTTGAAATAAGTTTAAGTTTGTTTTATCATAAAATTTTGTTTATTTTTATAAGTTGCAAATAGACGTTATTTTTTATATCTTTAATGGCATGATGAAAAAAGGCATGTTTAGTAAGATGGGTGATATAATGGTAAAACGCTATATAGAAGATGTGGAGGAAGAGCTATCCCAAAAACCAAAGGACAAAGAGCTCATTTTCAAATTGGGAGTTGCTTATGTTAAAATAAACGAGATAGAAAAGGCAAGAGAGTGCTATAAAAAGCTCAAAGCTATGGATGAGGCATTGGCAAAAGAGCTTTTTGATATGATGTACGAGATATGAAAAAAGAAGAGATGCTTGGTTT
>CAZTLC010000018.1:8934-13867 GCA_964614295.1 uncultured Aquificaceae bacterium
AAAGAGCTTTTTGATATGATGTACGAGATATGAAAAAAGAAGAGATGCTTGGTTTTATAGGAGCTTTTTTAGGATGGGTCTTTGATAGTATGGATGCCACCATCTATGCCCTTGTAATGGTGAGTGCTTTGAAGGAACTTCTTAGAAATCAAGGTATTTTAAATACGGAAGCTCATGTGGGATTTTATGGAGGGATTATATTTTCTTTATTTTTAATAGGATGGGCTATAGGAGGGGTAAGTTTTGGCTATATAGCTGATAAAGTTGGAAGAGTGAGAGCTCTTACCATAACCATAGGGCTTTATTCACTATTTACCGGGCTTTCCTCTCTTTCTCAAAACGTATGGGAGCTTGCCATACTTAGATTTATCACAGCCATTGGTATAGGTGGAGAATGGGCAGGTGGTGCTACCTTGGTGGCGGAGATTTTTAAAAATAAAAATAGAGTATTTGCTTCAAGTCTTCTTCAAAGTGCTTGGGCTGTGGGATTTTTGCTTGCTTCTTTTATATACTTTACCATAGGTAGGTATCATTCTTGGAGAGTGATGTTTTTAATAGGTATTTTGCCCGCTTTTCTTGTCTTTGTTTTTAGGCTTTTTGTAAAAGAATCAGAAGAATGGCTTTCTAACAAAAATACATTTTCTTATATTAAAAGCCTAAAACTCCTTTTTACGAAAGAGTATATAAATCAAACTGTGATTGGAGCCTTGCTTGCTTTTGTGGCGGTTTTTGGTCTTTGGGGTGTTACAAACTGGACACCGGCTTTGATATCCTATCTTCTTCATAAAAAAGATATAGCCTACTATGTAGGGCTTGGTTCTATAGCTTTAAATATCGGTGCTTTGTTTGGTTATGTGGCTTTTGGATTTATAGTGAGGTTTTTGGGTATAAGAAACACGTTCTTGTTGTTTTTTGCGGGTAGTTTTTTTATGGGTATCATAACGTTTTTATATACCGAAAGTTTTGATAGGCTTTTGATGTCGTTAGCTTTACTTGGGTTTTTTAACAACGGTGTTTTTAGCGGGTTTTCCATATACTTTCCTCAGGCTTACCCTTCCTTTATAAGGGCTACGGGGGCAGGCTTTTGTTTTAATATAGGAAGGACTTTGGCATCTGTTGGTCCTTTTACAACAGGTTATATCACTTATATATCTGGTTCTGTGGCAAAGGCTGGTGCTATAGCTTCTTCTATATATATAATGGGTATTTTAATAGGGTTTTTCTTAAAAGAGAAAAACTATCTTAAATGAAAATATTAAGCGTTTTGGATGCGGTGGGTTGGGGTGGCACCAAAGAACAAGCTTACATAACAGCTATTGGTCTTAAAAATCTTGGATTTGATATATCTTTTGCCATATCTTACGATTTTGAGGCTTTTAAAGAAAGGATAAAAGATAAACTCCCTTATTATGAGTTTGAAAAAGAGACACCTTTCAAGAGGATAAGTTTTTATAACTATAAGAGATTATACGATATCGTGTCAAAATATGGCTTTGATGTGATATTGGCAAACTCCCCAAAGGCTCTTGATTATGTTAGGGTCATATATCCTTTTTTATCTAAAAAACCAAAGATAATAGCCTTTAAAAGGTCTGGCAGAAAATCAAATGTATTTTCAAAATATCTAAAGTATAATATATCAGACAGGATAGTGGTAGTATCAAAAACGATTTATCAGGAGCTAATAAGAGAAAATTTTTTCAAAGAAAGACTTAGACTTATCCAAAGCGGTATTGATTTATCAAGGTTTCAAAGAGCAACACCTGAGGAAAAGATATCTCTTAGAAAAAGATACAACCTTCCCTTAGATAAATTTATATTTGTAAATGTTGCCAATTACAATCCAGATGTAAAAGGCCATATTGATATACTAAAAGCCTATAAAAAAATAGAAAGAGAAAACACGATGCTTTTGTTTGTGGGCCTTTCTACAGATACTGAGGCTATGAAAGAGGCAAAGGCTATAGGCATAAAAAACTTTATGGGGCTTGGATATAAAGAAGATGTGGAATACATTTTGAGGGCTTGTGATAGTTTTGTGCTTGGTTCTAGGCTAGAAGGTATAGCGGGAGCGCTTTTGCAGGCGATGGCCAGCGGTCTTGTTTGTATTAGCACAGATGTAGGAGGCATAACAGAATATATGGAAGACAGCCTAAACGGTTTTTTGATAAAACCAAGAGATGTTGATGCTATGACAAAGGCTATGACAAAGGTGCTAAAGCTTGATTATGAGACCAAAGAAAGCATTATAACAGCTGCTATCAAGACTTCAAAAGAGTATAGTATTGATAATATGTTATCAAAGTATGTAAAACTTCTGGAAGAGTTTTTTTGATATGCTATATTATTTGGTAAAAAGTGGATGTGGCGGAATTGGTAGACGCGTAGGATTCAGGCTCCTATGGTCAAAAGCCGTGAGGGTTCGAGTCCCTCCATCCACATAAGGATGAGACTATGAATATATTAGCTATTGGAGATGTGATAGGAAGAACTGGAAGAAGGGTGTTAAAATCTATGCTTCCAGATATATTGAAAGGCTATAGTGTAGATTTTGTTTTATTAAACTGTGAGAATGCGGCTGGTGGTTTTGGTATAACGATGAAGGTTTATGAAGAGTTAAAAAGTCTCGGTGTGGATGTATTTACCTCAGGAAACCACATATGGGACAACAAAGAAATTTTTAGTTTCATAGATCAGAAGGAGGATATATTACGACCAGCCAACTATCCAGAAGGAGTACCGGGTAGGGGTTTTAGGGTTTTTAGTAGTAGCGATAAAAATATACTGGTTTTAAACCTTATGGGTAGGGTATTTATGGGAAACCCTGCTTTGGAAAACCCATTTTTTGTAGCAAAGGATATACTTTCTAAAAATCCTTTTGATTTGGCTATCATAGATTTTCATGCAGAAGCCACAGCTGAGAAGTACGCTTTTGCGCTCTATATAGAAAACGAATTTAAAGATATCGCCAACAAGATATTTATATACGGTACCCATACACATGTGCCAACTGCTGATGCTGTGCTGTTTCCTTCTGGTATGGCCTATGTGACGGATATAGGTATGACTGGAGCTTGGCATAGTATTATAGGCACAGAATACGGGGCTATTACAAAGTATCTAAAAGGTGTACCTGCAAGGTTCGAGGTGGATAAATCCCAAGGCATATTAAACGCTATACTATTAAAAGCCCAAGATAAGATAGAATCCATAAATAGATTACAGTTATATGAAGATATAATATAATATTAGAATGGTTAATGTTTTTGAAATAGATTTAAAAGAGCTTTCTTCAAAACTACAAAAGGGTAAAGTATACAATATATATACAATATATAGAGACGTGCCGATAAATATAAAAGCTTCCTTTTTGTGGGCAGATACATCAAAAAGTAATGAAGTTTACTTGGCTTTTAACTGGAAGGACATATCTATAAAGTACGCTTTTCAAACCGGGAATCCAGTTTATGTTAAGATTTCTATACCATATCAGAATAGAGAACTTTCTTTTTATATAAAATGCGATGCTTTTTCAACTAGAAAAGATGAACTGGTGCTTATGGCACATTCTTTAGTAGAAGTGCCTCCTTTTCTAAAAAGAACGAGCGTAAGGGTGGAGCTTGATTCTAAGCATAAGGCTTATGCAAAGCTATGCGTAGGCAAAGAAGAAAAACCAGATGTAGAGCAAGAATGCTTATCCAATCTTTTGTTGAAAAATATAAGCGAAGGTGGATTTGCCATAAAAGTAGAAAAGGACAAGGAAAATAGCGATGTTTTATTAAATATGTTAAAAGACTTAGCTCAAAAAGATGCCGTGTTTGATGCAGAGCTTTATATAGATTCTAATTTGATAAGGGCAAAAGCAAATATTGTAAATATATACGAAGAAGATGAAGATGTGATAGCTGGGTTTAAAATGAAAGCAGAAAAAAAAGACGAGCAGAAGCTCGTTTCTATAATCATGAAACTTCAGCAGGAGATTATTCAAGAGATAAAATCTTTATGAGAATATATGTATTTATTTTTTTTATCGCTTTTAGTCTTTTGATAAACTCTTGCGCCAAAAAACCTTTTAACAATGAATGTATGTCAAAGCTTTATCAAGGGGATTTCAGGTTAGCGGTCTTTGAAGGCCACAACGAACTTATAAAAAATCCAAAGGATGCTGGGGCAAGCCTTTGTCTTGGTATCATGAGTGAAATCAATGGAGATTATCAAGATGCGGTGGTGTTTTTAAAAAATGCTCTTGATAATACAAAAGATATAACTATGATGTCAGAATCCGAGAGCTATCTTTGTAAGGTGTTTGCTATGAGTGGAGATTTAAAGAGAGCTAGCACTCATTGCCAGAATGCTATGAAGTATAACCCCACAGGTGATGCTTTAGCGATAGCTTTAGAGTCTCAGGGCTTTTTAGAAAGCGCTAAGAACAACTATCAAGAAGCTATAGTATATTTTGATGAAGCCTTAAAACATGCTAAATCAGATTTTATAAAGTCTGATATAATGGCTTTGGAAGGTCTTGCTTACTATCATATAGGAAATCTTGATAAAGCTAAGGATATTTTACAAAAAGCTCAAAAACTTGCAAAAAAATCCAAAAATCATGATGCTAGAGGTATAGCCTTACTCTCTTTAGGAGAGATTGCAAGGGAGAACAAAGATTATAAAAATGCTCTTCCTTTGCTCTCAGAAGGATATCAAGAGGCTTTGCAAGCAGACGATAGTTATTGGGAGTCCATGGCTTATGCCTATCTTGGATTTTATTACAAAGAGGTTGGTAATCCTTTGTTGGCAAAAGCCTATATTCAAGGGGCTATGGAGTATCTTAATCAAATCCACGCTGACAAAGAGGTTCAATATCTTCAATCCTGGTTAAATGGATTATAATAAGATAAAAATATTTTTTAAGCTGTTAAGGATAAAACAATAT
>CAZTLC010000019.1:0-13757 GCA_964614295.1 uncultured Aquificaceae bacterium
ACCTTTGGATGGATTGAGTGGGGTGGGTCTAGCGTAAAATCTAAGATAAAGACCACTTATACAGCTCAGTCTATGACTGAATCTTCTGTCTTATATCTTTCAAACCAAGATTTTATAAATTTGGCAATAAAATACCCAGCTTTTGCTGTAAAAGTAACATGTGATGCCACGCATAATCTTCTTTACGCTTACGATATCTTGAAATCTATTGCTTCTGGCAGAGTGGAAGAACGTATAGCCAGAGTATTGTTAGAGCTTGCAAAATCCGTAGGCGAAGAAAAAGAAGGTGGCAAAATATCTATAGAGATACCTATCACCCGTCAAGATATAGCGGAAATGACAGGCACCACAGTAGAAACTGCTATACGTATTATGAGCAAGTGGAAGAAAGATGGTATTATACACACTGAAAGAGGTTATATAGAAATTTTAAAGAAAAGAGAGTTAGAGAGATTGATGATATAATAGCTTTAAGGGTTACAAGAATTGGAAAACTCTGTTATTATTGTAAGCTTTGGTTCGCAGTATGTCCAGCTAATAGCTAGAAAAGTAAGGGAGCTTGGGGTCTATAGTGAGATAGTGGCCCCAAGTATATCCATAGAAGAGATTTTAGCAAAAAACCCTTGCGCAATCATATTATCTGGAGGACCACATTCAGTTTACGAAGAAAAAGCTCTACGCATAGATAAGAAAATATACGATTTAAATATACCTATACTTGGTATATGCTATGGACACCAGCTCATAGCTTATGAATTTGGCGGTGTTGTAGAGCCATCTTTAAAGCATGAATACGGCAAGGCAAATCTAAAATTTAAAGAAGATGTCTTTTTCAAAGACATATCACAAGATACTATCGTATGGATGAGCCATGCTGATAAAGTATCAAAGCTACCAAATGATTTTGAATCTATAGGCTTTACAGATAACTCAGAAAATGCTGTTATAAAACATAAAAGCTTACCTATATACGGTGTTCAGTATCACTTAGAAGTTTATCATACAGAGCACGGGAAAAAGATGCTATCAAATTTTCTATTTGGCATATCAAAATGTAAACCAAGCTGGAATATGAAAAATTTCAAAGAACACAAGATAGAAGAGATAAAGAACATTACCGAGGATAAAAAAGTAATATGTGCAATATCAGGCGGTGTTGATTCAGCGGTGGCTGCTGTATTGACACATAAAGCTATAGGTGATAAGTTGACTTGTATATTTGTAGACCATGGACTTCTTAGAAAAGATGAAGCAAAAGAGGTGATATCAAATCTCACAAGACTTGGCTTAAACATAGTTGCTTTAGATAGAAGCTCAATATTTTTAGAAAAGCTAAAAAACGTAGAAGACCCAGAACAAAAACGTAAAATAATAGGAAACACTTTTATAGAAATATTTGAAGAGGAAGCTAAAAAATACAATGCAGAGTTTTTACTTCAAGGTACTCTTTACCCGGATGTGGTAGAGTCAGCTGGTATGCACGGCTCTGCTAAGATAAAGTCCCATCACAACGTAGGTGGCCTTCCAGAGAAGATGAATCTTAAGCTTTTAGAACCTTTAAAAGAACTCTTCAAAGATGAGGTAAGGGTACTTGGATTAGAACTTGGGCTTCCAGATGATATGGTATACAGGCACCCGTTTCCAGGACCAGGTCTTGCTATAAGAATAATAGGAGAGATTACAGAAGAAGATTTAGACATTTTAAGAGAAGCCGATGCAATCTTTATAGAAGAGCTTAAAAGATGGAATCTCTACAATAAAACATGGCAAGCTTTTTGTGTGCTTTTGCCAGTAAGAGCTGTGGGTGTAATGGGAGATAATAGAACTTACGAAAAAGTTTTAGCGTTAAGGGCTGTTGATAGTCAAGATGGGATGACCGCTGAAGCCACAAAATTACCATACGATTTTCTGGAACATGTTATGAGACGCATAATACAGGAAGTAAAAGGCATAAATAGAGTAGTTTATGATATCTCATCAAAACCACCAGCTACTATAGAGTGGGAGTAATATGAGACTTGGTGTTAACATAGACCATGTAGCTACTTTGAGAGAGGCAAGAAAAACTTTTGAGCCATCTGTGTTAGAAGCTGCTTTTATTGCAAAAAGAGCTGGGGCTCATCAAATCACAATGCATCTAAGAGAAGATAGAAGACACGTCAAAGATGAAGATGTAAGGCTGGTAAGGAAGCTGGTAGAACTTCCTTTAAACTTAGAAATGGCCCCTACAGAAGAGATAAAAGCTATAGCATTGGATGTAAAACCTCAGAGGGTCACACTCGTACCAGAAAAAAGACAAGAGATAACCACAGAAGGAGGACTTGACATAGTTTCTAATAGCAACTATTTAAAAGAATACATAAAAGATTTTAAAGAACATGGTATAGAAGTATCTTTCTTTATAGACCCTGATATTAATCAGGTAAAAGCTTCAAAACTTGTAGGAGCAGATGCGGTAGAGCTTCATACTGGAAGGTTTGCTCAAAGCTACTATGAAAGAGATTTTAGGCTTTTAGAAGAGGAAAAAGAACGAATTAAAAAAGCTGCCACTTTTGGCAAAGAACTAGGGTTGAGAGTATATGCAGGACACGGTATCACATATCAAAACATACATCTTTTAAAAGATATCAAAGATTTAATTGAAGAACTTAACATAGGGCATTCTATCATATCAAATGCTGTTTTGCTTGGTCTTGACAAAGCTATAAAAACCATGATAGGATTGATATCTTGAGTAAGTATTCCAAAAAGAGGGATTTTTCAAAAACACCAGAGCCAGAATGGGAAGTGGTAGATAATCATGACCCTATATTTGTTGTACAAGAACATCACGCTTCACATCTTCATTGGGATTTTAGATTAGCCATCGACGGCGTATTGAAATCTTGGGCTATACCAAAAGAACCACCTATAGAAAAAAATGTTAAAAGATTAGCTATACAAACAGAAGACCATCCTCTATCCTATGCAAACTTTGAAGGAATTATACCAGAGGGTCAATATGGTGCAGGGGTTGTAAAAATCTGGGACAAGGGAACTTTTGAGCTTTTAGAAAGAAATTCTTCAAAATACGATGTATATTTACATGGTGAAAAACTAAAAGGCAAATACCATATTATAAGATTTCCAAAAGGCGGAGAAAACGCCTGGTTGTTTTTTAAATCTTCTTAAAGATGAATCATTGTCATTAAAACAAAAATAGTTTATAATACCAAAAGATAGCTTATGCCAGTAGATAAACTAACAAAGGCTCAAAAAGCAGCGGTGTTGATGATGGCATTGCCACCCGATGTAGCAGTTGAAATAATGAAAGAGTTGGACGAGTCTGAATTGCAAGACATTTTTATAAACATGAACTCTCTTCAAGGTATAACACTACAAGATGTTGAAGAGATAGCCAAAGAATTCTTACAAGAATATCAAGAAACTACCATAGTTTCACCAGACACAGAGCAACTTCTAGAGTTTGCTAGAAAAGTTTTACCACCAGAAAAATTTGCCAAAATATATGAGTTTGTGAGTAGTTCTACGATTATAAAAAGCTTCCAAGAACTAGAGAAAGTAGATGTAAAAGTTTTGGCTTCTTTGCTGGCAAAAGAGCATCCACAAACCATAGCAGTGGTACTATCTCAGTTAAGTCCTATGAGAGCAGCAGATGTATTACAATACCTTCCAGAAAATATATCTACAGAAGTTACTAAAAGGCTGGCAACCCTTGAAAACATATCTCCAGAATTTCTAGGAGAGCTTATAGAAAATTTGGCTGAGGAGATAAGAGGTATAGGTCTTACAGGCTTTTCTCAAAAAACAAATGGCCTTGTATTAGCTGCAGAAGTATTAAACTTATTAGACAAGAAGATAACTGACAAAATTTTAACCAAAATAGAACAAGAGGACAAATATTTAGCAGAAAGGATAAAAGATAAGATGTTTGTCTTTGATGATATTGCAAAGCTAACAAATAGAGATATAGTAGAAATACTAAAAACAGTAGACAAAAATACCTTAATGATAGCGTTAAAAGGTGCTTCTGATACGATAAAAGATAAATTTTTCTCAAACATGTCTCAAAAAGCGGCTACCATAATGAAAGAAGATATGGAAGCGATGGGACCTGTAAGAGCAGCAGATGTAGAAAAATCACAAAAAGAAATAATAGCCACCATAAAGAAATTAGCTGACGAGGGTAAGATAGATTTAACCGGCGGTGCTTCCTATGAGTGAGCACTTTGAAGCTATGCAAGAGATACCAATAGAAAAAGATAGTAAACAAGTAGATATTAGACAACACAGTAAAGTCAATGTTTTAGAGCTTTTAAAAAAAGAAACTGAAATAAAAATCCAAAAGTACAAAGAAACCATAAAAAAGCTAGAAGAAGAACTTAAGGCAAAGGAAGAAGAGATAAAAAACTTAACAGATATTAGAAAAAACCTTGAAGAAGAGCTTGGTTCCAAAAAACAGCACATTGAGAATATAGAAAAAGAGAAAGAAGCTCTAATAGAAGAGTGTAATCAACTAAAATCCCTCATAGAACAGCTAAAAGAACGTGAAGCTAAGGAAGAATCATACAAAAATGCCGTGATAAATAGCTTAGAAAGTATAGCATCTTACATAAATCAGAAAAAACAATTGGCTTTGGATGAAATTAAAACGATAATATCTACAGTGTTAGACAACTTATATATGAGATGCAATATAGATATAGAGTCTGTGATAAAAGATATTTTGGAAAATTCCAATATATTTAAAGAGTTTATCATATTAAAAGCTAATAAAACTTTCATAGAAACGTTTAAAAAATATGTCAAACATATTGAAAATGTAAAAGTGGAGTTTGTTGAAGAAGATTTTGAAGACGGAGAGTTTCAATTAGAAACTAAAGATTTTATTCTAGAACGCTCTAACAAGGAGCTTTTGAAAGATGCTATTGAGAAAACCTTACAGAATATACGGTAAGGTAAAAAAGGTTAGTGGCATCTACATAGAGGCATCAAATTACAAAGCCGGTGTAGGCGAAGAGGTGCTAATAAACAAAGACACCAAAGGAGAAATAATTGGTTTTGACAAAGAAAACGCTATCATAATGTGTTTTGATAACAGTGTAAATGTAAAACCCAGCACAAAGGTTTTATATACAGAGGAGCCCGTTTCCACCTATGTATCAGAAGATTTTTTAGGAAAAATATTGGACCCATTTGGAAACATAATACATAGCTTTAACAACAAAGGCATAAAAACCATTAAAAAAGCGCCTCTAAATTTAGAAAACTACTCTCCTATGGAGAGAAAAAAGATAACAAAAATATTTGATTCTGGTGTAAGAAGCATAAACGCTCTCACTACAATAGGCGTTGGACAAAGATTAGGTGTATTCGCAGGAGCAGGTGTAGGTAAAACTACCACTCTTGGAATGATAATGAAACATAGCTCTTCTGATGTAGTAGTACTTGCTCTAATTGGAGAAAGAGGAAGAGAAGTAAGAGAGTATGTAGAGGACATTCTAGGAGAAGCTTTTGAAAAGTCAGTCGTCATAGTTTCCACCTCAGATCAAACACCCATCATGAAGGTAAAAGGAGCCATAAGCGCTTTGGTACACGCAAGATTTTTTGCAAGCAAAGGTTACAATGTGCTCCTTGTTATGGACTCTTTAACAAGACTCGCCATGGCTCAAAGAGAGATAGGACTTTCAGTAGGAGAACCACCCACATTAAAAGGATACACACCTTCAGTGTTTTTAACGATGTCAAAGATAATAGAAGCATGTGGCCTTATAGGAGATTTTGGGATAACAGGTATATTTAGCATATTGGTAGAAGGCGATGATACATCTTTAGACCCAGTAGCGGATAGCGCTATGAGCTTCTTAGATGGGCATATACTCTTATCTCGAAAAATAGCAGATGCTGGTATATACCCAGCCATAGACCCGCTTAAAAGCATAAGCCGTATAATGCCAAGCATAGTATCAGAAGAACATTGGAACTATGTGCTAAAATTTAAACAGATTTTGTCAGAATATTATTCCATGGAAGATATCATCAAAGTAGGACTTTATAGAAGAGGTTCCAATCCCACTATAGATAAAGTTTTAGAGCATAAATCCGATATAGATAATTTTTTTATGCAAAATCCAAAAACTGGCATAAATTATATTAATAGCTTAGAAGCTTTAAAAGAGCTTGTAAGCAAAATAAGTTAGGAGGTTAAGGCATGAGCACGATAAATAGTTCAAATTTGGTAAATGGATTATCAACTGGCCAGAGTATTTCAAGTCCTTCTTGGCTTCCGCCCGTAAAGGTTGTTCCACCAGGTACCCATCAGAGTTTGATGAATCTAAGCGCAAGTGCTTATATGCAAATATACACTACAGAGCTAAAGTATCAAGATCCAGCATCTTCAAGCGGCAACGATGTTACATCTATGATAAACGCCACAGTACAACTTCAACAGATAGGATATTATAGCATGGCACAACAACAAACCCAAGTCTTAGAAGCTTTACTATCTCAAATGACTACACTAAACTCAATAAACATGATAGGTAAAGAGTTCGTTTTCAGCACTAGCGGCATAGACACTACAAAAAATGTAAACTATTATCTTGATGCACCTACAAGCATGTCCAATGTTACAGTAGAAATAATGAACAGCAACACCCCAGTAAAAACAATTACCATGAGCCTTACGGCCGGTCTCAACCCTTTAAATTTGAGCGGGTTGCCCTCAGGTCAATATGGAATACAGATATTATCAAACGGTATTCCAAATCAAAATGTAAAGCTTGGCTTAGCAGATATAGTGCAATCTGTTAATCTAAGCGGTTCAAACTTAGACCTCACTCTCCAGTCTGGTTTAACAGAACCAGCATCCAATATAATTTACGCTGGTGCGATACCCAGCTCAACCACGTCAACTACAATTTAAGGAGGTGTTTTATGTTACCAAGTTTTTATAATGCGGTATCTGGTCTTGATGCTTTTAACAACTATCTTAATATAGTATCAAACAACATGGCAAACGCTGACACCGTAGGTTACAAAGCGGTAAACCCTATATTTGAAAATATTGTTGCAAATGTAAACGTAGGTATCAATACGCTAACAGATACGTTAAAATCTACAATATATGGTGCAGGTGTCATCGTTGATTCTACACAAATAGATTGGCAGCTTGGAAACTTTGAACAAACTGGCAACAATACAGATTTAGCGATACAAGGAAATGGACTTTTCATCTTACAAGATCCAGCCAACGCCGGCAACGTTTTTTATACGAGAAACGGCCAATTTACCATAAGTCAGCAAGGTTATATGGTAAATCCTGACGGTTTAAAGCTTTTGGGATACAAAGTAAATCAATCTGGTTCCGTAGTAGGAACTTCTTTACAACCTATATATATAATCCCACAACAACCACCAAAAGCCACAGACTTAATAACATATCAACAACCAACAAACTTAAACTCTACAGCTCCTAGTATCACGCAAGCTTTTAATCCACTAAACACTGCCAGCTTCAACTATCAAAACACTCTCACCACATTTGATAGCTTAGGTAACACAGTGGAAGGAGATACATATTTCCAAAAAACTGGTCCCAACACATGGAATTATATATATGCTGAAAACGAAAAGGCAGCTTACTATAGCGCCACTTCCGGCAATGTACTATATAGGAACGTGGCAGGAACTTGGCAAAGTACTACTATAAGTGGTGGGTCTTTGACATGGTACAATATTACAACGCCACCGAATACAGCAAGCTCAAGTATTATATCGGCGACAGTATCCCCTTATTATATGATATCTGGCACCAATTCTTCTGGTTCTATGTTAACAGATTGGGTAGTAAATGTCACCACATCCTCTACCACCATAAGCTATGTAGTAAATCCAACAAAACCTTCTGGCGGAACACAAGAGTGGGACACAATAGGGTCTGGAGCGGCAAGTGGCTTTGTGCCCTATAATTTATCAAGCGGAATAGGAGTTCCAATATACACAGGTAGTAGCACGATATATGCAGCTACAGCTGTATTAAACTTTGACCCAAATACTGGCAACATAACAACCAGCTCTACGATAGGTGTATACACCTATCCAACTTCATCTAGCTATGAATACTTTATAGGTACACAAAATCCTCTTGTGTTAGGAGATGGAAATGTTATAGGAAATTTAAACTCAGCTAGTTCTCAGTCCACAGGAAGTTTAGCCTTTGGACAGCTCATTGGAGCTAAACCTACCACGAGCACTAGCGCTGGTATAATAGATAATTCCTACATAACTCAGAATGCATCAGATTTTGCCATTACAGCGTCTCAAGATGGTTATTCTCTTGGAAACCTTGTAAACGTTTATGTGCTATCTAGCGATGGGACTGTCGTAGGTGTTTATTCCAACGGTCAATCCACGCCTCTTTATAGGGTAGCCTTAGCCCAGTTCCAAGACCCCAACGAACTCTTGGAAAAAGGTAACAATTTATATACATCAATATACACACCCACAATACTATTACCAGGAAGCGCCGATATAATACAATCTGGTATGCTAGAGCAATCAAATGTGGACATAGCACAAGCTTATATACAGCTTGTTACTGCAGAAAGGTCATATCAGGCCAATGCTAAAGTTGTAACGTCCTCTGACAACGTATTACAAGCTACATTAAATATGGTGACAGGTTAAAATAGTATAATATGGCAGAAGAACAGGTAAAAGAAGAAGGTGGTAAGACCGGAGGTAAAAAAAAGCTTATACTGATACTTATACCAGTATTACTCCTCCTTATAGGAGGAGGTGCTGGAGCATACTTCTTTATAATACACAAAAAGAAAGAGTCAGGAAAAGGTGTCCCGGTAGCACCTCAAAAATTGGGCATCATGTATGACTTAGGTTCGTTTTTAGTAAACTTAGCAGATAAAAATGCCAACACTTATGCAAAAGTATCCATCACATTGGAGCTATCAAATCAAAAAGTCAAAGAGGAAGTAGTAAAAAGATTACCTATTATAAAGGATGCTGTTATCAACTTACTCAGCTCTAAAACCTACGACGAGATAAGAACTCCAGAGGGCAAAGAAGAGTTAAGGCTTGAACTCATAAAAAGGATAAATGCAATACTGGTAACAGGTGGCGTTCAAAATATCTACTTTACGCAATTCATAGTGCAATCTATGTAGATTTGTGGAAATCATTTTATTTTTAAAAACCTTAAGCGCTCTTGGAATAGTTTTATCACTGATAGCGTTTTTGTATACGGCTTTTGACTGGAAAAATATCGTATCTAAAGCGTATCAAGGTGATGATTTAATAAGCATATTTAAAATAATACCTTTAGATAAGCATTCAAAATTTATCGTATTAAAAGCCAAAAACAAACTAATATTGGTATTTGTATCAAAAGATTATGCTAAACTTATATATGAGATGGATTATGAGGTTGAAAATAGCAGTTAGTTTAAGTTTAGGGCTTTTAATATTTACACATTTAGCGATGGCTCAAACTGAAAACCCCATAAATGTAATACCTGGCGTTCAAGTGAGTTTTAACAACGGTAATTTCACAGAAGCCATAAGACTCATACTCATACTAACAGTCCTTAGCTTAGCCCCTTCTATAATTATAATGACCACATCTTTCATAAGGATAGTAACCGTATTGTCTGTGTTAAGACAAGCCATCGGTCTTCCAAACGTACCACCTAATCAGGTTATAACTTCCTTAGCACTGTTCTTAACATTTTATGTGATGTATCCAGTGATAAATCAGATAAACAAAAACGCTTTGCAGCCATATCTTCAACATAAGATTACTGACAAACAGTTTATACAAAACACTATAGAACCTCTTAAAGAATTTATGGTAAGAAATACGAAAGTAAGCACCGAAAGGACATTTTTGTTGGCTTCTAACATCCCAAACAAAGATAACATAAAAGATATAAACGACTTGCCTTTAAGTGTTGTTATACCAGCTTTTATGGTGAGTGAGCTATCCATAGCTTTTCAAATCATATTTTTGCTATACCTACCCTTCCTTATAATAGATATGGTAGTATCTGCTATATTATTGGCAATGGGTATTATAATGATTCCACCTACTGTGATATCTTTACCTTTTAAGGTTATGCTCTTCGTGTTGGTAAACGGTTGGGAACTTGTTGTACTATCATTGGTGAGGAGTTATCATTGAGCCAGGATCAAGTGCTTACTATCACTGAAAACATGCTTAAAATGACAGTGCTCTTGTCTACCCCAATACTTTTAGCTACATTTATAGTGGGGCTTGTGGTTAGTATACTTCAATCTGCTACTCAAATTCAGGAGATGACTCTTAGCTATATACCAAAAATCCTTGCTGCATTTTTTGTGATTTTCCTATTGGGAAGCTGGATGATGAAGCATATGATAGACTATACCAAAGAGATAATAGTAAATATACCAAACTATATAAGGTAATATGATACTCACTGTTTCAATTCCTTATCTTATAACCTTTTTGCTTATCACATTGAGGATATCCTCCATAGTGTTTTTAGCCCCTATATTTCAGGATTTGCCAAACGGTTTTAAAATATTTTTTGTAATAGCCTTTGGAGTAGCTCTTTATTATTATAGTCCTGTGAAACCGATATACACAGATAGCCTTTTAACACTTGTTCTTATGGGCATAAAAGAATTTAGTTTAGGTTTTATTATAAGCCTAATAATTAGATTTTTAGTGGATATATTCTTTGTGTTTGGAGAATTTGTATCAAGCTCACTTGGTCTTTCAAACGCTACACTTTTAAATCCTTTGATGGGAAACTCTACCATCCTTGGCACTTATTTTAGCTACTTTTCTATGGGGCTTTTTGCAGCATCTTCTGGTTTTGAATACGTTTATTTTGTCTTGTCCGATAGTTTGAAAAATATACCACTTGGCGTATTTGATATATACGATATGAGACCGGAGTTTATATTGCATATCTTTTATAAAAGCTTCTATACCGCTTTCCAGCTTGCATTACCTCTTATAGCCATAGGACTCGTCATCAATCTCATACTCGCCGCTGTAAATAGACTTATACCCCAGATAAATGTCTTTATGGTGGGTATGCCAATCCAAACATTAATAGGTCTGATATTTTTAATCCTTGTATTTCCGATACTTGGTATCCTTATGCACGATATATTTAGACACTATTTTATGTATATGTTAGAAATAACAAGAGGATATAGCCATGGCTTCAGAAAATAAAACAGAAAAGGCCACGCCGTACCGAAGAGGTAAATTAAAATCAGAAGGTAACGTGGCCAAAAGCCAAGAGGTGGTATCTGCTCTTTTGATGCTCGTTTCAACCGGTGCATTATTCTTTATAGGATATAAAATCTATATTCTTTTCTCGGATATCCTTTTGGATGGAAGTTTGGCTGCCCAAGATTTCTCTTACACTCCTTATGATGCTACAAGGTTTATGGGCTTATCCTTCAAAAAAGCTCTAACAGAAATATCACCTTTTTTTATATTAGCTGTGCTAATAATTGTATTTGGATACATCTTGCAGTTTGGTTTTATATTTTCTTTCAAACCTTTAGAACCAAATTTTTCAAAATTAAACCCTATCAACGGTATAAAAAATTTATTCAATCTAAATGCGCTTTTTGAACTTGTAAAAAATTCTTTAAAAATCGTTTTTCTTCTTATAGCATCTTTTTTTGTAGTATATTTTAGCTTTCATATGCTAGTATGGTCTTCTTATATGCCAGCAAGAGAGAGTTTAGAAGAGATGGCAAGGCTCATATTCAAGCTTCTCATAACAATAGGCATAGTGGGTCTTATATTGGCTGGACTTGATTTTGCTTACAAAAAATTTGACTATGAAAAGCGTATAAAAATGTCAAAACAAGAAGTAAAAGATGAGTTCAAACAATTTGAAGGAAATGTTGAAGTAAAAGCCAAAATAAGAAGAAGGATGATGGAACTATCAAGAGCAAGGATGATGCAAGAAGTACCAAAAGCCAGCGTAGTCATAACAAACCCCACCCACTTCGCCATAGCGCTAAGATATATACCAAAGCAAGATAGAGCACCCGTAATAGTAGCAAAAGGTCAGGATTATATGGCAAAAAAAATCATAGAGATAGCAGAGTTAAACGAAGTACCAGTAGTTAGAAAACCAGAACTAGCAAGAGCTCTCTATAAAGCTGTGGACATAGGAGAAGAGATACCACCAGAGTTTTATAAAGCCGTAGCTGAAATCATAGCTTACATTGTAAAAAGAAAACAGCGTGGACTCTTATGATAAACGAAGTTTTCTATTCAATACAAGGAGAAGGTTTTTTGATAGGTACCCCTGCTTTGTTTATAAGATTTCAAGGATGCAACCTAAGATGTATCTGGTGTGATGAGAAAAGTGCCCTTGATTTTGATAAAACAGCAAAACCTTACGATATTGCCATAGAAGAGATTAAAAAGATGTTATCTTTAAAAAACCCACCTCTCATAGTTCTAACAGGGGGCGAACCACTTTTAAACGAAGATTTTTTAGATATTTTTAACTATCTTAAAAGCTTCAAAAAAACTATACAGATAGAGACAAACGCCACAATTCTAAAAGAAGATATCTACGATATCATCGCATCTTATCCATATACATACCTCACCATATCTCCAAAATATATAGCAAACTACACTATAGACCAAAAGTTTTTGGCTTTTGATAAAAACATAGAATTAAAGATAGTAGTTGATGAACATCTAAACGATAGTGTTTTAAAAAGAGATTACATAAGTCATTTCATAGAAAGGGGGCTTTTGATACTCCAACCACTCTGGGAAAATAACAAAGTAAAGTTTCTTGACAAAGCTATAGCCCTTGCAGAAAAGTTTGGTGGTAGGGTAATACCCCAAACGCATAAGCTCCTTGGTTTAAAATGATGGAAATAAAAATATATACAGATGGTTCTTGTCTTAATAATCCAGGAGTAGGTGGATATTGCGCTATTTTAAAAGCTTTTAAAAATGGAGAACTGATAAAAGAGAAAATTGTTAAAGGGGCTGAAAGATATACCACTAATAACCGCATGGAGCTAAAGGCTGTTATAGAGGCTTTAAAATCTTTAAACAAAACAGACAAAAAGATAAAAGTTTATACAGATAGTCAATACGTAGCAAACGGTATAACAAAATGGCTAAACGCTTGGGTAAAAAAAGGCTTTGAAGGTGTAAAAAACGAAGACCTCTGGAAAGAGCTTTACGAACTTTTAAAAAAATACAACGTAGAAATAATATGGATAAGGTCTCATCAGCAAAACAAAGGTCATGATTACGATATAAACAATCTCTGTGATAAGATAGCAAGGGAAGAAGCTATGAAATTAAGAAACAATTCTTTATAAAAGCTTCTCCGGATTCTATTGGTTCTCCTGGTTTTTGTATATATATATCAAAAATATCTTTAAATGTAGAGGGTATGCTCTCGGCGTTTTTTAAATAAGACATAGCTTGGTCTTCTTGCTCTATGGCTATATTTATAAGGGAAAGAAGAAGATACTTTTCTCTTGAATCATTTGCTAAAAAAAGCCATTTTGAAGCTTCTATATACTGAGATTTGTGTATGTACCTTATAGCTTTTGATAGATATTTATCTGGTATAAGGTTTTCATCAATTTTATTTTTTGACTTATCAAGTATCAAAATCCTAAAATGGGTGCGCATCAATCTTCGTCTTGTTCTTGGAGTGGGCTTTCTCCTCTTTCTTGCTCCGTGATAT
>CAZTLC010000020.1:0-12965 GCA_964614295.1 uncultured Aquificaceae bacterium
TAAAAGCCATAAAACCTCCTTATTTATCATTTTAACCTAAAAATATTAGCTTTGTAGGTTTATTTTTCCTATATCAGAATAAGCTATATCTCCAGCTACAACGTAAGTTTTATTTTGATATTTAAAAGCTTTTGAAATTGTTATACAGAAATCGTCTGTGGCTTTGGAAAGATAAACTTCTGTAATATAAGGCGTTTCAGAGGCCTTTTTAAAATAAAGTTCTCCTGACCTATCACTCCCTTTTTTACCAGATGCTATAGTTTTTGTTATGTTTGGATTTATTATATTGTTTGATATCTGAATACCAGATTCATTCATTATGTATATAAGGTCGTAAAAAGGATACTTCTTAAACATGTCGTATATTATAAATTCCCATAGATTTTTCTCTGATTTTGTTAGCGTTTTTACTATGTCTTCTATGGAAGAAAAGAGTTTTTCTTTTATAATTTGAACGGTTGAGAAGTCTTTTTTGGATACATAGGTAGCAAGGAGTGGTTGTAGTCCATCAAATATGGCTACAGTATTTTTCATATTTTTTATATACACCTTTAGAATATCTATCCTTTCTATAAAAGCCTCATAAGTTTTAATACTAGATAAGTCAAGGATAATAGCATACATAGTTGGTATCTCTTGGTTTTGGAAAAGCACGTTGTACTCTTTATAAAACTCATCAAAAAACTTTATGATTAAATCCTTATTTAATTTTATTTTGTGAACGCTATATATTTCACTATCCTGTTTTTCTATGTAAATGCAGCATTCTTCTGACATGTTTTTTAGCAAATCATTTATCAGCTTAAACAAAGAATCTATCTTATAACCAAGTTCCTCTTTTAATTTTTTAAAATCTTGAAAGCCTATAGCTACAGCATAATAATCTTTCCCTAGCATCTTTGAGATTTTATCTTGAGATATGTCTGGGAACTTGGTAAGATAGTGTATTATGGTATCATAGTTTATAACTCCTATATACTTATTTTTGCCATTTACTAAAAACAAATCCGATATCTGAAGTCTTAATATCTCTATTAAATCTGAGAGTCTTTGAGGATTTATATCAGTATTTTTAACTTTGGGAAGTGGTTTTGCAAATTCCCCTATATTTACATACCTGTCCACAAAGGCTATATCCTCTTTTCTTACTATGCCTATAGGCACTTGGTTTTTTAGTATCACCACATACTTATAAAAAGGTTTTTCTTTGAAAAATTTATAGACCAAGTCAACTTTATCATCATAATCAAAGCTTGGTATGTTTGAAGAAAATATGTCTAAACTTACATAGTTTTCAGCTTTTAACATATAGACCCTCTTTATGTATATATTCTAAAACATTTTCTGGCACCATATGTCTTACGCTTTTACCTTCCTTTATTCGTTTTCTTATTTCGCTGGAGGATATATCTATAATTCTTGTATTGCAAAATAAAGCGTCAATATCTTTGTTCATACTGTTGCTATCCTCTCCTCTTCTCACTACTATAAACTTTGCAACCTTTATAAGCTCTTCGTATTTATACCATCTGTTAAGGGTGATATAAGCATCGTAACCTATTATGAAAGTAGGTGTCTCTTTGTATTTTTCTATTAATATCAGTGCACTGTTGTAAGTATATGAAATCTCTTCTTTTTTAAGTTCCAAATCCTCTATGGAAGCCCATGGTTCATCCTTTAGTGCCAACTTTAACATGTTTAATCTGTCATTGGGAGAAGCTATGGGTGGTAGTTTAAAAGGTGATATAAAAGCTGGCATAAAATATATCTTATCTATATCACAAAGCTCATAAACATCCCTTGCTATAAGTATATGTCCTATATGAATTGGGTCAAAACTTCCACCAAAAAATGCTATACCCATAAATTTTGATTTCTTATTGATTCTAATTTATCTGGTATATCCACTTCAAATCCGTATAAACCTTTCATCTCTAAGGCGTTTAGAAAAGCTCCTGCTCTAAAAGTGTTATTAAAAAATATATAGGTAGGTTTATATCCTTCTATTTTTCTTATCTTGGTCTTTAGCTTTTTTAACTCATCTATGCTATATATGTATTGATAGGGATGTTCTTCGTCTTTTCCGTGTATTCTTATATAGTTAAAATCTGCTGTGCTAATCCAAGGTCCTACCAATGCATCTTCTTTTTTAGGGGCATCCACATTTACTATACTTATATTATTCTCTTTTAAAAGCTCAAAAACATCTTTTCTATTAAAAGATTTGCTTCTAAACTCTATAGCTAAAGGTAATGTTTTTAGGCTTCTAATGAGATTATTAATATGCTCTAGCGATTCTTCCTTGTAGTGCATAGAGGATGGAAACTGAATAAGAATAGCTATAAGATTTCCAGATGAAATGATTGGCTCTATACTATCCAAAAACTTATCTAAGCTGTCCTTGTCATAGCTTTTAAAATGTGTAAAGCTCCTGTTAAGTTTGACAGCATACCTTAAAGTAGGTGCTTTTTTTAGGATAGATTTTATATGATGCTTTTGGGGATATCTGTAAAAAGTGAAGTTTAGCTCTACGCTATCAAAAAATCTTTTGTAATATAAAATGAATTCTGATGGTTTCATACCATTTGGGTAAAATCTTCCTATGGCATCCTTATAATAATAACCGCTTATACCTATATGTATATTAGCGTTCTTCATAGTAATTTTCTGCAATACCAAATAAAAGCAATATCAAAGGAAGATAAAGGCTCCAAAAAAATGTAAAAAGAGAACCAAAAAGCTGGTATACCATAGTAGAAACAAAGCTTACAAGCAAGAAATCCTCTGATTTTACGGCTTTTAAACTAAAGCTAAACTTAAGCACTCTCCAATAAAACCAAATAAGGCCTATCAATCCTATAAGACCCTTTTCTATATACTCAGATATCGCCTCAAAGGACTCAAACTTTTCAAGCCCAAGGGATGGGTCTAATTTTAAACCGCTTCTTACTCCGTGCCCTATCAGGATTGCCGGTATATTCTTATTCTTTATATCATTTTTAATGACTCTAAAAGCGTGTATCATAATCTTGTATCTTAGACTTGAAACCGTGTTGAGCTCCTGTTTGGTTATACTTTGATGTTTTAGGATTTTCACAATAACATCAAACCTTGGGTCTTTTCTAAAAACGTAAAACCCACCTATGGATAGTATAAGAACAGATACTGCTGATATAGAAAGAATGATTTTTTTAGAATAGCTTCCTAAAGAAGCACTTATAAAAATGCTAAGCCCTGCCAAAAATCCTAGCAAATCAGACCTTTTTGTGCTAAGGACCACCATTATAGCATATAAGAAAAAAAGACCTAAAAATATAAATCTCTTATTGTCTTTTTTGTATAAAAAAACACCCAAAGCAGAAAATGCAATCATAGAAAATATAAAACCAGAATCAAAAGTGCCTCCAAACAAAATCATCTCATGACCCTTTGTTTTTAAATTGTAAAAGGCTATCAGAGAAAGCGGTAATCCTAATATACTTAGATATAGGTTTAACTTTTTTGCAAAAGCTATATAATCTATTTTTAAATAATTTTTTTCTAAATATAAAAGCATAAAAACAAGCTCTTCAATAGCATGGTTTATTTTTGATATATTAAACACTGCACTTGATATGAGGCCAGGTATTATGTACATAAATATGGGTGCTGTTAGGATACCTTTTAAGTTTTTATTTTTAATCTCATCATATAGTAAAACCAAAAGATATACTACAACAAAAGCTTCAAAAATTGTTATGGAAAGAAAGAAAGTAAAAGCCAAACACCACAAAAGCCAATATCTAATCTTAGACAGTTGAATTTGCATACTCCTTAGATAGTTTGAAGAGTTTTGTGGCGGTATTGATGACCTCTTCTTTGTTTTCTATGTGTGGGTCGTTTAATAAGAAAGATGTTACCTTACCTCTTACGTAAGCCCTGTAGCACTTATAAAAATTTAGTAATGTATCAAAATCTTTATCTTTTGTTATAGATTTGTAAGCATTTTCATATACTTTTGAAAAATTTCTATATCCTCTATAATCTAACTCCATAGATAAAAAACACATATCGTTTATCTTGTCTTGGATTCTAAATCTGTCATTGAACTCTATACCATCCATTATGCATATGTTATTACCCATCACTATATGCTCTAATCTTATATCCCCATGTCCATCTATCACATATCCTTCTTTTTGCCTTTTTATAAACAAATCTTTATGATGTTCATAAAAGCTATTGACTTTGTTTTTGATAAAGTTATAATCTTCTTCTTCTATAGTTTTACCGACAAAGACTTTTGTTTGCTCAAAATTTTCATCGGTGTTGAATTTCATCTGCTGGTATAAATCAAAATCATAAACTTTCGTGGCATTCATGTGAAATTCTGCCACCACCTTTGCTATATTTTCTAGGTCTTTTTCATTTAAAGTGTTCAACCTGTTTATCATAAAAAACTCATCTCTTATCCTCTTCATTTTTAGAGCATAATCTACCACATTTTTTTCTGAAAACTCATATCCATCATCTGTTTTTGATATGGGTAATACCTCTATATAGGCATCGGGGCAAAGCCTTTTATTGATTTCAAGCTCCTTGTAAGAATAAAATTTCCTCTTTTCCAATGTTGAGTAGTCTAAAAACCCAAAATTGACAGGTTTTTTAATCTTATATGCAAACTCATCCGTTAGTATGACAAAAGAGCTATGTGTTTGGACAAGATATCCTTTTAGTTTATCCTTTAAATAAAACACAACTTCAGACATTGATTTCTACCTTAGTCTCTTTATTCTTCTTATCAAGATTTTGAAGTAATGAACTGTGCTCCATTATCCAAGCGCTGTTGTAAATAGATATATCTTTTTTATAATATGTTTTAACGATGCCTTCTTTGTATGAAAAACTGTTTCCAATGCCTGCAAGTTTTGGAATCTCTTTCAATATATCATCATCTATCTCAAAAGGAAGGGTTTTTGAAATTTCTTGAAGACCTCTTAATGTATGGATAACACCTTCTTTTTCACCAGTTAGCCTCATGGGTATGCAAACATCAGCTATTGATGATAACTCGCTTTTGAAAGGTGTTACAAGGGTAAGTTTTATGCTTTTAAAAGCCTCAAAAACGATATCCTTATCAAAATAATCAAATAAGTCTTCTCCAAAGACAAAAGCTGATTTTATTTCACTATTTCTCATCATCTCTAGTAAAAGTCCTATATCTGTAACAGGTATATCTTTTAGAGCCTCATAAAGACCAATAGCGTTTGTTTGGGGTGGTACAGGTATTACTGGCACATCTAGATTGGAAAGCATTTGTCCTATCTTTGTTGAATCTTCGTATCTGAAGCTGTAGATATCCACTAATATAGCTGTATTTGAATCCACTATATTTTTTATATCTTCTAATTTTATATATTCTGGTTTAAATTTCTCATCTCTTGATGTGTTGTTGGATGTTTTATAAACTTTGCCGCTTATTCTATAGCTTACCACAGGCGCCACAGAGCTTATATCATCTCCTATAAATATAAACTTGTTTTTAGAGACTATATCATCAAGATGGGCAATTGGTTTTTTATAGGCTTTTAAGAAAGGTATAAGGTCTATACTAATAACAGAGCCAATGTAAGCGCTTGATTTTTTGGCTATGTCTAGAGCAAGATTTATCTCTTCATTGGTCATAAAAGGAGATATTATAACGGCTATAGGTTTTTCTTTTAGATTTTTGTTTATTATCTCAATAGGTTCTGAAAATGGAAATTTATGTTCATTTGGTGTAGGGGTTTTTATCCTATCATCATTTAGCATATCGTATCCAAAGAATATCTTTGCACAGATATCTAGTTCTTTTCCGGGCTTTGTTCTATAAACTTTGGCTTTTGACTTCCAGTCTCCTATACCAAACTCAAGCTCAACAGTGCACCCAACAGGACAGTTTAAACAAGTAGTTTCTTGGTTTTGTAAAAGCCAACTTCTAGACCAATATTTGAAAGGTTTTGATATAATAGCTCCCACTGGACATACGGCAACACACAAACCGCACATATCACAAGATGATGTGTCAATGGGCCTTACGGTGGGGACTATGTTTGAATCAAAACCTCTCTCCTCTACGTAAAGGGCTTTTGCTTTGTTTATATAATCGCAAACCCTAGTACATCTATAGCAAACCACACATCTGTTTGAATAGTATTCAAGGTAATCACTCTGCCAGTCATGCTCCTCTCTGTGCTTTTCTAGAGCTGATACTGGAACTATCTGAGCTTGTGGGCCGTAGATGGCTCCGTAGCTTTGTAAATCACATTCCCCAGACTTATCACATATAGGGCAATCAAGCGGATGTCTTGTCATATAAGCTTGCAACAGGTACGCTTGATTTTCTTTTACCATCTTTGCTTGGGTGCTTACTCTAAGTCCTTCTTGAATTTGCAGTGTGCAAGATGGTATAACTCTATTTTGATTTTCCACAAGTACAATACAAAGCCTGCAAGAACCAAGCGCAGGTAATCTATCAAGATAGCAAAAGTAAGGTATTTCAATGCCGTTTGATAGCATAAACTTTAATAGGTTTTCTCCTTTCGGAGCTTTATATTCTTTGCCATCTATAAATATGCTAACTGTTTCCATAATTACCTCCTAACCTACTTAAGATATCCAATATAGTTTGTTTAGGATTTTCACTTCTAAAAATGCTTCTTCCCATGACTATCAAATCAGCTAAGGGTATTACTTCATCAACTGTTTTTACCCTTTTCTGGTCATCTTTTTTATCCTTTTCAAGTCTTATGCCAGGAATTACAGTTTTTAATTTAGGAAACTGGTTTTTTATGCTAAAAGCCTCAAAACCAGAGCATACTACTCCATCTAAACCATAGTCGTAAGCGATTTTCGCAAGATGCATTGCCATGCTATCTAAAGTATAACAGGAATTTAAAAACTGCATATAAGATTCATCGTGAGATGTTAGTATGGTAACCCCTATTATATTTGTGTTTCCTTTTACGTCTTTTAAAGGTTTTAACATGTTTTCTCCACCTAAAGTGTGTACTGTAAGATAATCTATGTTGTGTTTTGCACAAACTTCTACGGCATGTAAAACTGTGTTTGGTATATCGTGAAATTTTAAATCTAGAAATACTTCAAAACCATCTTGTTTTAGTGCTTTTAAAAGAGAAAAACCTTCTTCTAAAAATACAATAGGTCCTATTTTCACAACAAGAGGATAGCTTTTTAACTCTTTTAACCAATTTAAAGAGTTTTTATCGTCTATAGCCAATGCTAACTTAGGCATTTTTTACGAGCTCTTTTACAGAAGATGATAATTCTTTGACATAAGTTTCAAAATAAGGTAAGAGCGTTTTTAGTGTTTCATAGAACTCTCTATGGTCTATATCCCAGGTGCTTATGAGTTTATTCTTTAGTCTCATCATGTCGTAGGCAATTCCTGGATTTTCAATTAAATTGGCTTGCGCCATTATTACAAGGCAATCATCTGAGGGATTTTTTAGTTTAAATTTTGGTGCCAAATGCCTACATATATCAAACAAAGCATCGTAAGCCACTTGATAAAAATATTTAGCCCTATCAAAGTACATAGGCTTTGACAAAAATTCCTCTTTATCTTTAGACAATACAAACTTCAGCTTATCTATAGCATCTTTTATGTGTCTGGCTTTTTCATTAAGAAAATCATAATCTATCAAAAGATAATTCTTCGTGGTATTTTTTATATAATTTACTATATATTCTGCGTAATCCCTGAAAAGTTTGATATGGGAGCTTAAAAAATCGTATAAATAGTTTGGGTCTATATCTTTTTTCAAATCCCTATAGTTTACATAAAACTCTGAAAGCTCTTTTAAATCTTTTGCAAAGGGAAATCCAAGAGCTTCTGATAACTCATAAAGACAGTGTTTTGTGGTTTTTATGCCTAGTACTTGTGATATATGTCTACAGGGTCTCATTGCAGATTCAAAAGCTATGTTAAAATCAGTTCTTACCTTATCTAAAACGAGTTTGTTTGTAACAAAGGATTCTTTTGGTAGCTTTAGATTTTTTAAAAGGTCTTTATATACTTTTTCTAGATTGATAAAGCTTTGAACTATTAAGGATATATTGAAGCTTTTAGTCTTCATCCTATGTATTATAAACTAATTTTATGTTTTTTGTATGCTATTTATTAGCCAAGTATTCCCATGTGTATTAGTATTGCGCTTATAGAAGCTGGTGTTATACCATCTATATTTTTAGCTTGAGCTATTGTTGCTGGTCTTAGTCTTTTTAACTTTTCTATCGCTTCTTTTGTAAGCCCTTTTACATTTTCATAATCCATATCTTCTGGCAATTTTATATGTTCAAACATTTTGAGTTTTTCATTTAACTTCTTTTCTTTTTCTATGTAATATTCGTATTTTAATATAATTTCTGTTTCATCTTTTATATATTGATTTTTAGGCACATCAAAATCAAGTTCTTCTAACTTTTTTATACCCTCTATAGCTATTATCTGGGCAAGCGTATAAGGTTTTGGATTTTCGCCTAGATTTACAATAGTTTTTTGGCTTTTATAGTAATCAACATAGTACTTAATACCGTTTAAAAGTTCTTTTGCAAGGTTGTAATCTTCTTTATTTAAAAGCCCAAGGTTGTAGGAGAAATCCAGAAGCCTTTCTGGGGCGTTATCTTGTCTCACTGATAATCTATATTCTGACCTTGAAGTGAATAGTCTATAAGGCTCTACAATCTCTTTTGTGGTAAGATCCTCTGCCATAAGTCCTATATAGCTTAAAGATCTCGGTAAGATTACAGGTTCTCTACCTCTTGCTCTCAAGCCCGCATTTATGCCTGCTAGTATTCCTTGACCAGCGGCTTCTTCATAGCCAGTGGTACCGTTGAAGTTCCCTGCATGAAACAACCCTCTAATCTTTTTGGTTTCAAGTGTCGGATAAAGCTCAGATGGATCTACTATATCGTATTCAATGGCATAAGCCGGCCTTATCAGCACTACGTTTTCAAGCCCTTTTATAGTCCTATACATCTCTTGTTGTATATCTTCTGGTAATGATGTTGATAGTCCATTTGGATATATTTCTATGGTATCTTCGCCCTCCGGCTCTAAAAATATCTGATGCTGTTCTTTACCTTGGAATTTTACTACTTTATCCTCTATTGACGGGCAGTACCTTGGACCAATGCCTTTTATAAAACCCCCATATAGGGCTGTCCTATGCAAATTTTTTCTTATTATCTCATGGGTTTTTGGATTTGTATAGGTGATATAGCAATCTATTTGTTTTTTATTTGGTTCAAACCAATAGCTTCCTCTTGGTTCTGAAAATAACGAAAACTTAGGTGCTGGTTCATCGCCTGGTGCTCTTTCCAACTCATCAAAGTTTATGGTTCTTTTATCAAGCCTTGCCGGTGTTCCGGTTTTGAATCTTTTCATTGTAAAACCAAATTTTTTGTAAAACTCATCAAGGTTTGTGGATGCGGGTTCCCAAGCTCTACCACCCGAAAATACCTTATCTCCTATGAAAATTTGCCCGTTTAAAAACGTTCCGGTAGTGACCACTACAGCCCTACATTCATACTCTATTCCAAGTTTCGTTTTAACGCCTATCACTTTTTCATCTTTTACCAATATGTCTATAACCTCGTCCTGTATAAGATATATGTTTGGCACATTCATTAAGATTTTTTTCGTGTAATCTTTGTATTTTACCTTATCCGCTTGAGCTCTTGGTGCCCATACAGCTTCCCCTTTTCTTCTGTTTAGCATCTTAAACTGTATTCCTGTAGCATCTATAGCTTTTGCCATTTCCCCGCCAAGTATGTCTATTTCTCTTACCACTATGCTTTTTGCTATACCACCTATGGCAGGATTACAAGACATCTGTCCTATATTGTCTATGTTTATTGTAAAAAGCCCAACACTTTCGCATAGTTTTGAGGCAGAAATAGCTGCTTCTATGCCGGCATGCCCTGCACCTACCACAACTACATCAAATTTCATATAATTTTAAGATAGGCAATGATTAGCTTTTATGTATGAGTTTATATCTTCTTTTTTATAGCTTTTACTGGTAATAAAATTAACTACGCATACCATCGTTTTTGGTTCCACATAGCCGGGTACATTAAGGATTACCTTTCCTTCTTTGTTTAGGAAGAATATGTTTGGATAGGCATTCACCCCCAAATCTGCAGCCAAATCTTGTCCAGTACCTGTGAGTTTATGATTATTTATAACTATCTTATAAAGCTTTGATGTGTCATCTGCTAAAATTGGTGCCACCTCCACGTTTTTTAGAGCTTCAATAAGTTCTTTGTTGGTGGTAAGATCATGTTGTAGCTTATGGCAGTAAGGACAATCGCTACTTTCTACTATGAGCATTTCATAATCTTTCTTTGGCGCTAAATTCACTATAGGTACACTTTTAGAAGAATTTGATTTCAAATATTCATTTACATTGCTTTCCTTTGAACAAGATGATATTAAAAGCCCAATTGACACTGTTAATCCAATGGCTAAGCTAATTTTTTTCATAAATTACTCAAAGCCTCGCTAATTCTTTCCACACCTTTGCTCAAAGTATCTTCAGATACACAATAAGATAATCTTGCCCAAAAATCTTTCCCAAAAGAGGAGCCAGGTACTAGAGCGACTTTACCCTTTTCTAATATAAAAGAGCTCATTTCTATATCGTCTTTAAAATATTTTCTATACTTTGTCAAATTTATAAACATATAGAAAGCGCCTTTTGGTTTTGAGTAAGGTATTTGATGTTTGTCAAGCATATCCATAAGATGCTTTCTTCGCTTTGCAAAGGTATTCTTCATGTTTTCTATAAACTCTTTTGATTTATCATTGTTTAAAGCTTCCAAGGCACCCCACTGAGCAAAACTAGTTACATTTGATACGCTTTGACTGTTGATATCAGCTATAATCTTTGCATATTCTATGGGGCATGCTACATATCCTACTCTCCACCCTGTCATAGAAAAGGTTTTTGAAAATGCATTTACGGTGAAGGTTATTTTTCTAGCCTCTTTGCTAAATGAAGCTGGACTTACCATGTAAGCATCCTCATAAACAAAGTGCTCATAGCACTCATCCGATATTATAAATATATTCTTTTCTATGCAAAATTCAACAATCTTTCCTAAATTTTCTTTTGATATTACAGCACCCGTTGGATTTGAAGGAGAGTTTATTATAATTGCCTTTGTTTTAGGGCTTACATATCTTTTCAGTGTATCTATAGTCAGTTCAAAATTATTTTCTTCTATTAGTTCTGCAAATACTGGCACACCGCCAAATAGCCTTATCTGTTCTGGATAGCTTACCCAGTAGGGGGATGGTACTATAACTTCGTCGCCTTCGTTCAAAATGCTCATAAAAATAAGGAATAGAATCATCTTAGCACCTGTGGATACTACTATTTCGGATGGACTGTAATCTATACCGTTTTCTTTTTTTAGCTTATTTGCTATGGCTTCTCTTAAAAGCAGGATACCAGAAGATGGTGTGTATTTGGTTTTACCCTCTTGTAAAGCTTTTATACAAGCTTCTTTTACAAAGGAAGGCGTATCTATATCTGGTTCACCAGCACCAAAACTTATAATATCTATACCTTTTGCTTTTAGCTCGTTGGCTTTTGCACTAACTGCCAATGTAGGCGAAGGTTTAAGTGTTTTAACTCTATCAGCAAACATACAAATATTATAAATCAAAAAGCTTTTGGTATTTGACCTTTTATAAAAATTTCATTTTCTGAGGTATGACAATAAAAGCAAAGTATATCTATACCCATATCTTTTGCTTCTTTTAAAGCTTTAGAAAATTTTGGGTCTGTTTCTTCGTTTGGTTTGAAAGCTTTTGTATCTGGTCTTTGTACCACAAATACTATCATGGGCTTATACTCTCTTGTTTTGTATATCTCTTTTAAGAGTTCTACGTGTTTTGTACCTCTTTCCGATGGTGCATCTGGAAACATTGCTATGTTATCTTTTGCTAAGTTTACCGATTTTGTTTCTATGATAATTTTATCGTTTATTAGTATATCAAATTTATGATGTCCACCATATTTTGGTTCTAGTTTTAGGCTTTTAATATCAAAAAGTTTTTCTTTTCTTATAAAATCCAAAAACAATTTTGGGGCTAATAAAGAATCTATGTATATCCAATATCCGTTTTTGTTGACAGCTTTTAAATGCCAGTTATATTTACCGCTTTCTTTTTTCTCTAAAAGGCCTTTTGCTCCTTTTTGGAGAAGCTCTGGTAATCTTCCGGTATTTCTTATATGTACGAGAATCTCTTCATCGTCTATCAGCACTTTTGCTACAAATCTATTCAGTCTTTCTAAGACTATACATTCCTTTAGTTCAAACCGCATTTACAAGTTCAAAGCTTTGATCTGATTGATAGTTGTCTTTGTTTTCTCTTTCATCTTTCTTTTTATCTTTGTTTTCTGAAAATCCCATTTGAGACTCAATGGTAGTGCCGTTTATAGTTATATTTTCTATGCTAAAACCTAAATTTTGCAAATTTCTTATAAGGTCTTTTATCTGATAGTCTTTATAAACAAGCTCTGTATTTGTGTTTATGGCTATGGAGAGATTACTTGCGCTGAATTTTATCTGAAGTGAAGTTCCATCATCTAACTCAATTGACACATTTTTCACCAACGTTGGACTTTGATTAGTCGTAGGAGTAGTTTCTTTGAGCACTGTTTTTTCTATTTCTTTAAATATTTTATCTGTATTTAAAGTATTTGTATTGCTTTGTTGATTGGTTTGCATATTTTGCTGATAGTTCATATTAAAACTTTGGTTATCCTTACTATCTTTCTTATCGTTTGTATTTGTATTAAAAGCCTGAAAACCAGAGATATTATTGGCATCTTTTATCATGTCTTTTATAGGATTTGCAAAATCGTGTAAGCTATTTAAATTAGTCTTTGATTGTTCCAACATATTGTCTT
>CAZTLC010000021.1:0-12846 GCA_964614295.1 uncultured Aquificaceae bacterium
TACTTGGCTCATAAACTCAGAGTTTAGTAAGATGGTATAATATTTCTGATGCAAGAATATAGCGCAGATGCGATAAAAGTTGTTACTGGATTAGAACACGTAAGACTTAGACCCTCAATGTATATTGGGGATATATCAGAAAGGGGTCTTCATCATCTTATATGGGAGATAGTAGATAACTCTGTAGATGAGGCGATGGCTGGATATGCTACCCATATAAGGGTACACATACATCAAGATGATTCTGTAACGATAGAGGATAACGGTAGAGGGATACCTGTTTATATACATCCAGAGGTGGGAAAACCAGCGGTAGAAGTAGTGCTTACCGTGCTTGGAGCCGGTGGTAAATTTGACAAAAAGGTATATCAATATTCTGGTGGGCTTCACGGTGTGGGAGCTTCTGTGGTAAATGCGCTATCGGAATGGCTCATAGTAGAGGTTTATAGAGATGGTAAAATCTATAGACAAGAGTATGAAAGAGGCGTGCCAAAGTATGAGCTAAAAGTCATAGGAGAAACCACCAAAAGGGGTACCAAGATAACCTTCAAACCAGACCCTGAGATATTTGAAACCACAAAAATAAAGTTTGATATCGTAGAAAAAAGAGTAAGGGAATTAGCCTATCTAAATAGAAATGTAACTTTTGAATTGATAGATGACAGATTAAACAAGCAACTCCTTTATAAGTTTGAAAGGGGTATCGTGGAGCTTGTAGAATACTTATCTTTAGGAAAAGAACCTCTTTTTAATGATGTAGTTTATATAGAAGCCTCAAAAGACAATACCATTGTAGAGATAGCTTTTAAATATACGAAAGATTACAAAGAATCCTTAGAGAGCTTTGTAAACAACATAAAAACTATAGAAGGCGGCACTCATGTTACAGGATTTAGGAGTGCATTGTCTAAAGTAGTATCAAAACTCTCCCAAAATATGAAAATTTCAAAAGAGTTAAAAGAGATGTTCACCGGGGAAGATTTAAGGGAAGGGCTTGTGGCGGTAATCTCTTGCAAGGTGCCAGAACCCCAGTTTGAAGGCCAAACTAAGACAAAGCTTGGCAACCAAGAGACAAAAAGCATAATAGAGTCAATCGCTACAGAGTTTCTTAGCGATTATTTTGAAAAGCACCAAGACATACTAAAGCTTATAGTGGAAAAGGCTATAGAAGCGGCTTTGGCTAGAGAAGCTGCCAAGAAAGCCAAAGATTTGGTAAGAAGAAAATCCTTTTTAGAGGACACATCGCTTCCTGGTAAATTAGCAGATTGCTCCGAGAAAGACCCTTCAAAGTGTGAGATATTTATAGTGGAAGGAGAATCAGCAGGTGGTTCTGCCAAGCAAGGAAGGGATAGGAGATTTCAAGCGATACTCCCTTTGAAGGGTAAAATATTAAATGTAGAAAAGGCGAGACTTGATAAGGCACTCTCCAACGATGAAATAAGGTCTATCATATCAGCTTTAGGATGCAACATAGGTGAGGAATTAGACTTAAATGCATTAAGATATCACAAAACCATCATCATGACAGATGCTGACGTGGACGGTTCTCACATAAGGACGCTCCTTCTTACATTCTTATACAGATTTATGACAAAGCTTATTGAAAATGGCCATGTTTATATAGCCCAGCCCCCTCTTTATAAAGTAAAAATTGGTAAGAAAGAATCCTATATAAAAGATGACAAGGAGTTAGAGAAATTTTTATTAAATGTTGTAAAATCAGATGTTATTATCACAGATGCCAAATCAAATACTTACAAAGAAGATGTGCTTGTAAATATTTTAAATGCCATAAAAGAGCAAAAGGGTAACATATCTGAGCTTTTAAACAAAAGAAACAAAGAGGTGGTGGAGTATCTTATCAAAAACAAGATAGATGAGAGTTATCTCAAGGATAAGACAAAGGCAGAAGAGCTTTTGAAAGATATAACCTCTTTAAAGAGTGTAAGCAGTGCAAAGCTAAGATACGATGATTTTGACAGCTCTTATTCTATAGTTATATACGATGTGCATCAAAATTTTAGCATCATAGATATAGATTTTCTTACCTCTGGTACTTATAAGAAGCTTTTTGAGGAGCGCAAAGAGTTTTTCTTATATCCTATAAGCCTAAAACTAGGACACAAAATCAAGTATATAGAACAGCCCATTGAAGACTTGTATCAAGAGGTGATAAACTTTGTCAAAGATGGCATAGAAATACAGCGTTACAAAGGTCTTGGTGAGATGAACCCAGAACAGCTTTGGGAAACCACTATGAATCCAAGCACTAGAAGGCTTTTGAAAGTATCCTTAGAAGATGCAGCAGAAGCGGATAGGATATTCTCAATATTGATGGGGGAGAGCGTAGAGCCAAGACGCGAGTTTATAGAGACCTATGCCAAGGAGGTAAGGAATCTAGATGTTTAATAGAGTTGTGGTGGGTTTGGATGGTTCTAAAGGGTCTTTTGTGGCATCTTCTTATGGACTTGAGCTTGGCTCAAAGCTAAATATACCAGTGGTGGGAATACACGTTTTAGATAGTACCTTGACAGAGGAAAGCCTTTTGGCGGATTTGGCTGGGGTTTTGGGCTTTTCTTATTATGAAGGTATAAGCGCTAAGGTGAGGGAGTTTTTGGAAAAAGAGTCGGAAGCTCTCTTGGATGAGTTTAGTGCCCTTGGTAGAAAGCTAAATGCCAAAGTCTCTACCCTTCAAACTTGGGGCAATCCTGCTAAAGAGATAAGCTCTCAGGCTGATATAGAAGACATCATCTTTGTAGGAAAACCATCCCATGAAAAGACCATCAAAGGCATACACATAAGCTCCACTTCAGAACAGGTTATAAGAAGGGCTGTTTGTCCTGTCTTTGTGGCTTTTAAAGAAGAGTATAAAAGCATAGAGCGTATCATGATATGCCATGATGGTAAAGAAGAGGATGATAAGCTTATAGATTTTACAAAAAACTTAAACAACATATACAATGCAAAGTTATACCTTTATCATGCGGATGAGCTTGGTTCTAAAAAAGAAAGGTTGGAAAGCCTGGTAAAAGACAAAGATATTGAGCTTATAGTAGAAAAGAACGTTGCAGAAGATGGTATTGTAAAAAACTCAGAAAAACTAAACATAGATTTGGTGATACTTGGTTCTCATAAGAAAAGGCTTGTTCACTTTTTTATGGGTAGTACCACCACCTTTGTTTTTCATTATATCAAGACAAATATCTTAGTGGTTAAATGATGTTTGACAACGCCCTCATAGTGGGTCTTGGCCTTATAGGTGGGTCTTTAGCTTTTGATATTAAAAGCAAAAAACTATCAAAACACATATACGCTTTGGATAGGGATTTAGATACGATAAAGCGTGCTAAGGATATGAGTCTAATAGAAGATGAGTTTAAAGAGGATGTAAATTATGATTTGGTGATATTTTGTAATCCTATATCAAGCTTAGAGAAGATGGCTCATACATTAGAACCCTACATAAAAGACGCTCTTATAACAGATGTAGCTTCCGTTAAGGAGTATCCAGAGCATATTTTAAAACCAATATTTAAAGAGCGCTATGTGGGTGCTCATCCAATAGCAGGCTCTCATAAAAATGGATTTGAAAGCGCATCTCAAGACCTATTTAAAGATAGGCTTACTATCATATGCCCTACGGATAAATCAAAAGAGGAGTATGTAAAAAAGCTAATGGATTTTTGGAAGCGTATTGGAAGCTATGTAGAAATCATGGATTCAAAGGCTCACGATAAAATCTTTGCTATTACATCTCATCTTCCACATTTTATAGCTTACACCCTTACGGATACCCTGCCAAACGAATATAAAACCTATGTGGGGCAAGGGTTTTTAGACACCACCAGGATAGGGGCAAGTCAATCCAACCTTTGGACAGATATTTTCCTTTACAACAAAAAATATTTGTTGGAGGGTATTGAGCTTTTTAAAAAACATTTAGAGTATTTGGAAAATATGATAAGAGAAGAAAACAAAGAAAACCTTAGAAAAACCTTAGAAGACATATCAAATAAAAGAAGAGGATTATAAAAACCTTTCCAAGGCTTTACCAAAAAAGGCAAAGGCTATAAGCTTTAAAGTTCTTGATAAAAGAGCCATCGTTATAAATCTGTAGTATCCAAACCTAAGGATACCAGCTATCCAGTTTATGACGTAAAAGGGCTCTCCTATCAGTATAGCAAAAACACCGTATCTGTGGAAGAGGGCTTCTGTTTTTCTAAACTTATCTTCTGAAACAAACCTTGATACAGCTTTATAACCGTAGTTATAACCGATATAATATACTATAGAAGCTCCTATAAAATCTCCAAGCAGCGCAACTAAGGCTATAAGATAGGGGCTCATCTTGTAAACGGTGCCAGCAGTCATAAGGGGTAGAGTAGAAAGTGGGAAAACGCTTGACTCTATGAGTCCCACTAAAAATATGCCTATATATCCAAGTTTTAATAAATTCATATTTTACTCCTTGTATAAATTTTCAAAGATATTTTTAAAAGCTTCTTTGTCAGAACACACCACAAATACCTCTTGAACAGAAGTGCCGTTTTTGTATAAAAGCTTAAAACCAGAGGATGTCTCGTATTGCAAAAACAAACCCTTGGAGCCTCTTCCTTTGTTGTTTCTAAATATCCTTCCTGGAATTACAGCCTCTACTATATCTATCTCCAATATAGGTCTTATATACTTATCAAAACCCTCTAATGTATGATGCTCAAGCTTTAATTTGCCCTTTCTATATTTACTCATAAAAGATGGCAGGTGTTGTTAAGATAGTCTATGTAAAATCTATCATCTACAAGCCTTAGCTTTGACACACCAGTATTGTCTGTGTGTATGTTCCAAAGGGGCGCTTTAAAACCAGTGGTTTCCATGATAAATCCGTGTATAAATCCCCCATGGGATACTATAGCTATGTACTCATGTTTTTGGGCTTTTATGATATCTATAAACTCTTTTACACGTTTTAAAAAAGATTCTTTTGATTCTTGGGTAGGCAAAGGGTTGTTTAAAGGATCTTTAGACCATGCTATCATCATATCTTTATAATCTCTAAACATTTCTAAGAAGTTTTTACCTTCTAACTCCCCAAAGGATATCTCCCTTATGCGAGGTTCTATGATAAGCTCTTTGTTTAGAGCTTTTGATAAAAATATAGCGGTTTTTAAAGCTCTTTTCTGGAAAGAGGTGTATATGACATCTATTTTTTTATTTTTAAAAGCCAAAGACAGAAGTTTAGCTTGTATATAACCAAGAGGAGTTAGTTCGCTATCTAAGCTTCCTTGGAATATACCCTTTTCATTGTATTCGCTTTGGGCATGTCTTATAAGATATATATGTTTCATCGCTTGTATATTTTAGCATAAAAGAACTCCTTATCCAAATCTACCAGTTATATAATCTTCTGTAAGCTTTTCCTTTGGATTGGTAAAAATGGTTTCGGTTTTATCAAACTCTATAAGCTTTCCAAGGTACATAAAAGCTGTATAATCACCTATACGAGCAGCTTGTTGCATGTTGTGGGTTACTATAACGATAGCCATCTTCTTTTTAAGCTCTATTATAAGCTCTTCAATTTTGGCAGTGGATATAGGGTCAAGGGCAGAAGTTGGTTCATCAAACAAGAGCACCTCTGGATTCACAGCTATTGCCCTTGCTATCACAAGACGCTGTTGTTGACCACCTGATAGTGAAAAGGCGTTTTCGTGCAGCCTGTTTCCCACTTCATCCCAAAGAGCAGCCATCTTTATAGCTGCTTCCACTCTATCTTTTAACTCGGCCTTATTGTTTATGCCCATCAACCTAAGCCCAAAAGCTACATTTTCAAATATGGACATGGGAAACGGTGTTGGCTTTTGAAATACCATGCCTATCCTGCTTCTTAAAAGTATGAGGTCTGTAGACTTTGACAGTATATTTTGATTATCAAAGATTATCTCCCCTTCGTACTTGATACCGGGGTAAAGGTCGTGCATACGGTTTAAACATCTAAGAAGAGTTGTTTTACCACAACCACTTGGTCCTATTAGTGCTGTTACCTTTTTGTCTGGTATTGGCATGTTTATGTTTTCTAAAGCTGGTTTCAAACCCTTTTTATAGTAAAAATTTAGATTTTTTATTTCAATCTTTGTGTTTTCAATAGCTATTACACTGCTCATAAGTGCTCCTTAACCTTTGTTTATATTGGCTATACGCCTTACTACATACATAAATGGTGCTGTGAAAGATTTACCATGCACCAAATATTTGGCTATTATAACAGCCATCAAGACGCCCATGGTGAGAACAAACCCGGCTGCCCAAGCCTGTTCATGCCACTCACGGTATGGTCCTGTTGCATATATAAATATTGTGATAGTAAGAGTAGCCATAGGTTTTAAAAGATTGAAGGTAGTATGGTCGTTGTTGAATGATGTAAACAAAAGCGGTGCTGCTTCACCAGCCATTCTGGCAAGACCAAGTATAACACCTGTGAGTATTCCGGTTTTAGCGGCTCTCATGGTAACTCTTTTTATGACATAGTGTTTGTAAGCACCAAGAGCATAAGCGGCTTCTCTCATCTCTTTTGGCACAAGTTTTAGCATCTCGTCGGTGGCTATGGTAATATATGGAAGCGATAATATAGAAAGAGCCACAGATCCAGATAAACCGTTAAAACTATGAAGAGGAGCTACCAATACCACATACACAGCGGCACCTATAACTATAGCAGGCATTGATATAACTATATCCGCCAAATTTCTAATAAACATCGCCCACCATGTACCTCTACCGTATTCCGCTAAAAATATACCTGCCATTATGCCTATAGGCGTACCTATGAAAGCAGCTATTGTGGTTATAAGGAATTGTCCTACGAATGCCATCTTTAAACCGCCACCAGACATTCCAGGTGGAGCCGGATCTTGCGTGAAGAAACTAAGATTTAGATATTGATAACCATGATATAAAATGGAGGCCAATATCCATCCTAAAAATATTATTCCATAGAGAGCAGCCAGCGTAGATAAAATCATAATTATATTGCTCTTTATAACTCTTCCTTTTATCCTTATGTTTTCCATCTTCTTTCTAATCTCCATACGATGAATTTTGCCATAGCAAGCGTGCTAAAGGATATGGTAAGAAGGATCAGAGCAAGATAAAAAAGCGCCGACAGATAAAGGTGAGTCATAGCCTCTGTAAACTCGTCCGCCAATGTAACGGTGATGGTGGTAACGGAGTTTAGCAAAGAAAGCATATCTAAGAAACTTCCTGGGTTGTGGTTGTTGCCGTTTACAAAGGATACTGCCATGGTTTCACCAAGCGCCCTACCTATGGCAAAGATACCAGCTCCAAAGATACCAGAAGATACATAGGGCATAACTACTTTTCTTATAACCTCCCATCTCGTAGCTCCAAGCCCATAGGCAGATTCTTTTACAATCTCTGGTACCAAACCAAAAGCATCCTTTATAAGAGATGACATAAAAGGCGTAATCATGATAGAGAGTATAACGGCTGTTGTTAGAGTGTCTATGCCTATACCAGCACCGTTGAAAAGAAAACCTATAACAGGTAACGTTGCAAGATGACTTAATATCCAAGGTTCTACATGGTCTTGCATAACAGGTGCTAGTACGAAAAGCCCCCACATACCGTATATAACAGTTGGTATTGCTGCCAAAAGCTCAATGGCAGTTGTGACTATAGGTTTTAACCAGTGAGGAGCAAGCTCTGTTATAAAGATAGCAACGCCTATACTTATAGGAGCTGCAAATATGAAAGCCCATATAGTGACGTATATAGAACCAAAAAGAGGAGTAAAAGCTCCAAAATGATTGTTTACCGCATCCCAGCTTTTGCTGGTTATAAAATGCCAGAAACCAAAAGCTTTTATAGCTGGATATGCCTCTATGAAAAGGACAACAAAGACCATTATGACTACAAGAGGTATAAGAACTGCTGATGTAAAAGCTGCAAATTTAAATAAAGTATTACCTACCTTGCCGTTTCTTTTCATAGAAGCAGCGGGGCTTATCACCCCACTATCTTTTAATTCTATCATAACACTAAAGTTTAGTTATCATGAACTTATCTTACCAGCTTAAGCCGTTTTTCTTCCAAGATGCCATTATATCTTTTTTCACAAAATCTGGAAGGGTGATGTAGTCTAAGGCTCTTAGGTCGGCGTCACCGTGGTTAAATACCCATGTATAGTATTGCAATACGTAAGAGTTTGTGTTCTTGCCTTTTGGAAGCAATATAAAGGTAGGGCCTTCTATAGGATAAGAATCTTTACCTGGAGGATTTGGAAGTTCCATATAGAAATCGTTTTTTATAGCTTCATTCCAATTCGCTTGTTTAGCGGCAGCTATCATAGTTTGCATGGTAGGAGCCACCCACCAACCAGCTTTGTTTTCAAGCACTGCCACATTGAAGTGATTTTGTTTGAAATATGCGTATTCCACGTAACCTATACTACCCCTTACCCTCATGATATAGTTTGTAACACCCTCAGAGCCCTTACCGCCTATACCTACTGGCCACGGAATGGATGTGTTGAAACCTATCTTTTGAGCCCATTCAGGACATACCTTTGTAAGGTAGTTTGTGAATATCCAAGTGGTACCAGAACCATCTGCTCTATGAACTGGTGTTATAGGAATGTGGGGAAGGTTTAGCCTTGGATTTGTGGCTTTAATCTCTGGGGCGTCCCAATATCTTACTTTACCCATGTATATATCGCATATTTGCTTACCGGTGAGGTGTAATTGATAGTTACCAACGCCTGGTATATTGTAACCCATTACAACGCCGCCTATGGCATCTGGCCATTGGATAAGACCTCTTTGTTTTAGCTCTTCTGGTTTTAATGGGGCGTCTGATGCTCCAAAGTCAATGGTTCTTTTTGTGGCTTGCAATATACCACCACCAGAACCTATACCTTGATAGTTTACACGATTGCCTGTGGCTTGTCTGAAGTGAAGAGCCCACCTTTGCATAACTGGTTCTATAAACGTTGAGCCAGCACCTGTTATATTCCAAGCCATGGCACCTTGTAAGCTACCGGCAAAAATAGCTAACGCTAATACTTGTTTTACCTTCATGTAAACCTCCTTAAGTTTTGATGATTTTATTATAAGAAACTATTGTTAATTTTTTGTTAAGATGCTAAAGAAAATTCTATACCGTTTTTGCTAAGTTCTTCAAGGAGGTTTTTTGAAAGCACCACCTCTTTGGAGGTTTCTACTAACGCTATATAGTTAGAGGTGTTTAACTCAAGGATTACCTTCTGGGTTCTCATAATATCTTGATAATTGTCAGGGGTAGATTTTATCTCGTATTTATCAAGTAGGTATTTGAGCTTTTCTAAAAAGCCGTTTTTTGCTTTTTCTTTATCTAATTTAAGGGTTATAGTATCGTATTGATTTAGCAGAGAATCCATTGAATATACTTCATTTGCCACTATCTTTGTGTTTTCGTTTTCAATGTCTATGTCAAGGACTCCTTTTATCACCACCACCTCATCCTCTTTTATAAAGCTATGAGAGGAAGCATATCTATCTGGAAATACCACAACCTCTATTATATCAGTTTTGTCTATTAGATTGAATATAGCCATATAGGTACCGTTTTTTGTCTTCTTTATCTGTAAATCGCTTATAACCCCAGCAAGTATATACTCTTTACCTAAATTATCTTGTGTGGTATCATCTATATCTTCTATATTTGTGATGTTGTTGCTATGGTTTAATACCCAATGATATTTGTCAAGGGGATGACCGGATATATAAAAACCAAGCACCTCTTTTTCAAGTTTTAATATGTCTATGTCAGAACTTCCTTCTTTTTGCTCTGTTGGTTTTTGAGCTTTTATACCAAAAAGAGACCTTTGGGCTATGCTGGACACATCTTGGGAGTTTAAAAGTCTTGATAAAAACTCTTCTCTGTTTTTATAACCGCTTTTTTCTATGATACTATCAAAGGCACCAGCTTTTGAAAGGGCTTCTAAGACTTTTTTGTTGACTTTTCTATTGTCTGTATTTTTTGTAAAATCTTGAAAACTTATAAAGTCTCTTCCAATCTTCTCTTGTACAGATTTTATGTGTCTTGCGGTATCTTCACCAACTCCTTTAATTCTACCAAGCCCAAACCTTATGTGTTTTGGGGATTCTATCTTAAAATCCACAGAAGCTTTGTTTATATCTGGGGGCAATACGTTTACACCAAAGGATTTTGCATCCTTTATAAGGTTTATAAACTTCTTGTCGGAGTTTTCCGTAGAAAATTTTACCGTGTAAAATTCGTCTGGATAGTAAAGCTTCATATGTGCAGTCCAGAAGGATATATAACCGTAAGCCACCGAGTGGGATTTGTTAAAAGAGTAAGAGGCAAACTCCTCTATCTCAGACCAAAGCTTTTCTATCTTATCCTTTGGATAACCCCTCTCACAACTTCTTGTTATAAAATCATCTTTTATTTTAGCCATGAGATCTGCTTTTTTCTTGCCTATGGCTTTTCTTAAGTTATCTGCCTCTCCCATGGTAAAGCCTGCCAATATGTTTGATATAAACATTATCTGCTCTTGATATACTATAAGACCGTAGGTTTCTTTTAATACTTCTTCAAGTTCTTCAAACTCGTATTCTATTTTTTCCTTTCCTAATTTTCTGTTTATAAATTTATCCACCATACCGCTTTTAATAGGTCCTGGTCTATATAGGGCTAAAGCTGCCACTATATCTTCAAACCTGTCTGGTTTTAACCGTTTTATAAGTTCTCTCATGCCCTTTGATTCAAGCTGAAATACACCTACAGTATTGCCAGTAGATAGAAAATCATAAATCTCTTTGTTGTTAAAATCCAAAGACAAGAAATCAATGTCTATGCCTTTATTTTGTTTTACAAGCTCTTTCATCTTCCAGAGCTCCGTGAGGGTTTTTAGCCCAAGAAAATCCATTTTAACAAGCCCAAGCTCTTCTAAGTGTGCCATGTCGTACTGGGTAGCTATGTTGCCAGCTCCTTCATCTTTAACGGATTTATCCAGATAAAGTGGTGCAAGCTCGATAAGGGGTTTTGGCGCTATTACTATACCAGCAGCGTGTAATGAGGTATGTCTTGTAAGACCTTCAAGCTTTATGGATATCTCTACAAGCTCTTTTATTTGGGGGTCTTTTTTTGCTAAGTCTCTAAACTTTTTAACGTTGTCTTCAATATCTCCCCTATGACCGTATCTTTCCATAAGCTCTTCTATGGGTGTTATATACATCTCTTCAAGGCTTAACCATGTTCCTTGCACGTTTCCTTGAGGGATTAGTTTAGCCAAAACATCCGCATCTTTGTAAGCCATACCCATAGCCCTTGCTACATCTCTTAGGGTTTGTTTGGCTTTCATCGTATTGTAGGTGATTATCTGAGCTACAGAGTCTTTGCCGTATCTTTCTTTAACATACTCTATAACTTTGTCTCTGTTATCCATACAGAAATCTACATCTATATCTGGCATGGATATACGTTCTGGATTTAAAAATCTTTCAAAAATGAGCCCGTGCTTTAAAGGGTCTACGTCGGTGATGTTTAGTGCAAAAGCCACCAAAGAACCAGCGGCACTACCTCTTCCGGGACCTACCGGTATGCTGTTGGATTTTGACCAGCTGATAAAATCAGATACTATAAGAAAATAACTGTCAAAACCCATGTTTTGTATAACGTCAAGCTCATAGTTTAGTCTATCCCAATACTCTTTTTCAGGTATATTTTTGCTTATCTGAGATTTTTGTATACGGCTTTTAAGACCTTCTATAGCCTTCTCTTTTAAATAGTTTGATATGTTTATGTAAGATTGTTCTTGTTTTAAAAACTCTGGAAACTTGTAAGATTTATCTTCAAATATGCTTAAAGAGTCTGAAACCTTTTCAGATATCTCTACGGTGTTTAAAAGGGCTTCTTGCCATTCATCCCACTTCCCTTCAAACTTCTTATACATCTCATCGGAAGAGGCAAAGTGCATACCTTCATAGTGTCCAAAAGAATCCTCTCCTAGCTCTTGAATAGTCTTTTTCATTTGAATAGCCATCAATACGTTGTGGGCTTTAAAGTCTTCTTCTGAAAGGTAATGACAATCGTTGGTGGCTGCGAATTTGACGTTGTATTTTTTTGCTATTTCTATAAGTGTTTTGTTGGCGGTTTCTTGGGCAGGGATGTGGTTTGATTGGAGCTCCAAATAAAGGTCTTCTCCAAATATGTCTTTAAACTTTTTTACCCATGAGTAAGCCATCTCTTGGTTGCCTTGGGCTGCGTAGAAAGTGGGTACTCCTTTAAGACAAGCTGTAAGAGCTATGAGTCCTTCAGAGTGCTGTTCTAACGCTTCATAATCAATCCTTGGTTTATAGTAAAATCCTTCAATAAAAGCTATAGAGGATAATTTCATAAGATTTTTAAGTCCTATATCGTTTTTGGCTATAAGTATGATATGATGGTTTATCCTGTCTGTGATGTTATCTTCAGTGCCCTTTCCTTTGTGCTCTGTCCTTTTCCCTGTGGTAAAATAAGCTTCCATACCTATGATAGGTTTGATGCCGTTTGCTTTCATCTCTTTATAAAAGCTCATAGTCCCAAAGAGGTTTCCGTGGTCTGTTATAGCTACAGCTTTATAGCCATATTCCTTTGCTCTTTTTGCCAACGCTTTAATCTTTATAGCCCCGTCCAACAGTGAATATTGAGTGTGTAAATGAAGGTGCACAAAATCTTTCATAAATTTGATTATACTTAAAAGCCAAATAAACGATAACCCCTTCTTAAGCCTCACTCCCTTTACTTTAGCGAATACCTCTTTTAAGTATATACCGTTTTTAGATTTTAATA
>CAZTLC010000022.1:0-7710 GCA_964614295.1 uncultured Aquificaceae bacterium
AGTTGGATTATAGGATAAAAAAATACAATATAATACTAGAAAAGTTATGAGTAAACTATGTAATATCAATTTTGATGCTCTGAGATTATTTTTATCGTTTGATAGGGGATTTCTATGTTTTCTTCATCAAAGCGTTTTTTTATGGCTTTTAAAAGCTCATGTATAAGAAGATATTGATTTATAAATTCTTTTACTTTTACTATAAGGTTTAAATTTATACCAGAATTGCCAAAAGAACTATACCTTACAAATGGTGTAAAGTTTCTATCAGCTCCTTCTACCTTGCTTATAACATCTGTTGCAATTTCTACAAGCAAAGTTTCTACTTTTTCTAAATCTTCTTTATAACCTACAGAAAAAGAAAACACCACTGCCATGTTCTCATAGGGAAGATGATAGTTTGTAATCACAGAGGATGTAAGTTTTGAGTTTGGTACTACTATTACATTTCCAGAAAGTGTCCTCACATGGGTGGTGCGCCAATATATATCTTCTACATATCCTTCATAGGTATCAAACTTTATATAATCTCCAACCCTTATATTTTTGCTAAGGAGTATGTAAAAACCAGATAGAAAATTTGATAGGGTATCCTGAAGGGCAAGGCCTATCACCACAGTGCTAACTCCCAATGTGGTAAGAAGGGGACTTACAGAAAGACCTATACCCTGAAAAGCTATAAAAAGCCCAATTATAGATATAAAACTTACTATGGAGGCTTTTAGTATGGATGATGGCACTTCTTGAGTCCTTGATTTTACATATAAAGCGATAATCTCTCCTATTATGATAGATAATATGTAAAATCCTAAAAACGTAAGGCCAAACAGTATAAATCTATCTATGACAATATGAGCCTTTTTACTTATATAAAGATAATCAGAGGATATATAAGCTCCTAAAAAAGCACTCCAAGCTCCTATCAAAAATGGACTTATCCTAACCTTCTCGGTGGTTTTAAAGCTTTTAAAAACAAAGTTAAGAATTATTCCTATTAAAAGCCCGATAACTAAGAATATAAAACTATAAAAACCAAAAACTGCCATCCCATACTCTTGTCTATTTTTAAAGATATGGCCTAAGAATTCAAGTCTAAGCTGTTTCGGTAGTATAATTTTATTCATGTTAAAAGTATACCACGGTGGTGCCCTGACCACCCTCTTTGGGGTAGGCGTCTCTATAAAATATTACGTAAGAAGAGGAAGAAAGATACTCGGTAACCGCCTTCTTGAGGACTCCAAGTCCATGTATTATCTTTGCCATCTTTACTCCACTTGCAAAAGCGCTATCTAGAAACTTATCAAGCTTGCTTATAGCTTCTTCTATGGAAAGCCCTGTTAGATTTATTTCTGGGACGCCAGCTCTTTTGTTTTCAAACCTTTGTAGGCTTATGTTGGTGGTGTGGGTTTTGGGTATCTTGGTGGTTTTTGAGAGGTCTTTTAGTTTTATCCAAGCTTTTATATCACCAAACATCACCTGAGCTTTATCTTGTCTTACTTCTAAAACTCTTCCCTTACCACCCATAAACTCTACCCAGTCCCCCACCTCTATCGGTTCTTTTTCTTCTTTTTCAAATTTTCTAAGCTCCTCTTGTTTTTGTTTGATAAAATCCTTCAAACCTGCCTTTTCTTTAAGACCTGTAATAAACTCCTGGGCTTCTTTTTTTAGTTGTTCAAGATATTCTCTTGCCTCTTTGGTGGTATTTTCCCAAGCTTTTTCCTTTGCTTTTTCCATTTCTTCTACTAAGGATTCGTATTTTGCTTTTAAAAGCTCTAGCTCTTGTCTATGCTTTTCTAAAAGCTCCATTTTGTCTTGATACTCTTTTGTAAGTTCATTTAACTTTTCCATGAGCCCTTGATATTCTAAGGTATTTTCCCCTAAGAGTTTTTGGGCTTCTAATATTATCTCTTTTTGTATACCAAATCTTTTGGCTACTTCTATACCCATACTCTCACCAATGGTGCCATAAATTACCTTATAAAGAGGCCTAAGGGTTTCTTTATCAAACGCAAGAGTAGCTGGTGTGTAATAATCTGAGTTTACCGCCCATAGTTTTATCGGTGTATGGTGTGTAGATACCACCACAAAAGCTTTTAGGCTTTTTAAAAAATCAAGGATAGCGATACCAAGAGCAGAACCCTCAATTGGGTCCGTACCAGCTCCAAGCTCATCCAACAGTATCAAAGAGTTTTCGGTGGAGTTTTGAAGGATTTCAGAAATATTTTTAATATGAGAGGAAAATGTTGATAAAGATTGAGATATATCTTGCTCATCTCCTATATCCACGAATATATTATCAAAGATAGGGAGCTTGCTCTTTGGCGATACTGGTATTGGTATTCCATGTAAAAACATAAGATAACAAAGCCCAAGGGTTTTTAAAAATACAGTTTTACCACCCGTATTTGGACCAGTAAGCACGAGTCCTTTTTTGTCCTTTAATATGATATCTACAGGTACGGGGCTTTGAGATAGGATAGTCATTATAGGATTTTTGGCTCCTAAAAGCTCTACATACTCTCCAAAAGAAGGTATAGAGCACTCATACTCCAATCCAAAAGAGGCTTTTGCCATCAAGGTATCTATTTTTATTAGCGTGTTAAATGAATCTATAAGCCTATTGGCTCTTTCTCTTATAACAGAGGTGAGTTTTTTAAGAACGATATGAATTTCTCTTTCTTCCTCGGTTCTAAGCATTGCTAGTTTGTTGTTTAAATCCACCACTATCTGAGGTTCTAGATATGTAGTGAAGCCTGAAGATGATACTCCGTGTACTATACCCACTATCCTTTTTACGCTTTGGGTTTTAACAGGTACTACATATCTATTTTGTCTTAGTGTTATGAGCTTTTCAGAGAATAAAATATCGCTATCTGGTCTTTGGAAAAGAGCTTCTAGCTTTTCGCTGATGGTTTTTTCCACGTGCTTTATCTCTTTTCTTATCTCAAGCAAATCCCTTGAAGCTTCTGATTTTATGATACCAGATGGGTCTATAGTCCTCTCTATTTCGGCTTCTAATGTCTGGAAAGTCCCAAGGTCTTTTAAAAGCCTATTTAAAACATCACATCTATCCAAATAGCTTACCAAAATCTTCCTAACATCTTTTATAATTTTTAGGACTTTGTATATACTAAGTATCTCATCCACTCCCAATACGCTTTCTTCTATCATCGCTTTTTTTAGGCTTTTAGAGATATCATCAAAACTATACAAAATATGTCCTTTTTGTTTTAAAAGCTCCATAAAGCATTCTACAAGCTTATGTTCATAAGAAATCTCTTCTTTTGAAAGCGGTTTCATATTTTCTATAAAATCGGCACTTGCTATAGAATGCGTCCTTAATTTTAAGTTTTCTTTTATTTTGTTAAACTCTAACTTCCTTATCTCATACTCTCTCATATTTATATGATAACATCAAAACAAAAGTCTCTAAAAGAAAATGGATAGAGTTTATTTTAAAAGCTTAACTTTTGTGTTTAAAAATCCAGGTGGTCCAAAGGTCTTATATTCAACTTTACCCTGAGGACAGTCGTATTCCCAGACAGCCATCCTAAGAGGGGCTCTAAACAAAAGCTTCTTTGTGCATTGGTCTGGATTTTGAATAAAGTAAGATATTGGTGCAAGCTCTCTCTTAGCCCTTGCTAAGACTTCTGTCACCAATCCGTTTTGAGTTTTTACATAATAGGTAAATTTTTCTCCTTTTATGATTTTAACAGGCTCATTATTTATAACCTTTTGTTCCACTGTGCCATTGCTTATATTTAAAGGTTCACCTAAAAATATGTTCATAATCACCTCCTATTCGTTTTCCTCAGTGCTAAGCGTATAACCTCTTCCTCTTATGGTGAGTATGAGTTTTGGTGGTTTGTCCCCTAGTTTGTTGCGGATGTTTTTTATATAGACATCTACTATGTTTGAATCGTAGTCAGAGCCGATACCCCATACTTTGTTTAAGAGTATTTCTCTTCTTATGGTTTTGTTTGGGTTTTGGGCAAGGATTTTTAAAAGCTCAAACTCTTTTGGTGTTAGATTTATGGCTTTCTCCTTGTAAAACACTTTAAAATCTTTAACATCTATAACAAGGTCTTTTAGGATTATTTTTTCTTCCTCTTCTTTATTATAGCGTCTTAGGACTGTTTTTACTCTCATTATAAGTTCTTTGAAAGAAAATGGTTTTGTGATATAATCATCTGCTCCTGCTTCTAAACCCTCCAGCTTATCCTCTAACTGGGATTTGGCAGTTAGCATGATAATAGGGGTCTCACTCTGAAGTCTTAGCTGGCGGCAAACTTTCACACCATCTATTTTTGGTATTACCACATCAAGGATTATAATATCGTAATCGTTGGTTTTTGCTTTTTGAAGGGCTTGAAAACCATCCTTTGCTGTATCAACATCAAATCCTTCATGCTTAAAGCCCTTTTCTAACGTTTCTAAAAGAAGCTCGTCATCTTCTACTATAAGGGCTTTTAGGCTCATAAACCTATGTAGGGTTCAAAGCTAAACCAACTATCGCAAGTGCATTTTGGAGAGTAATCTTTGAAGGTCTTGCCACATTCTTTGCATTTCCAGAGTTTTAAATTATTGAAAATAACGTTAAAACCATCCTTTTGAGCTTGGTCTTGATAGGCTTTTAAAAGAAAATCCACTATATCATTATCAGTAGATGTTTCAGAAAGCATCTTTATCTTCTGAGGAGCTCCTATATGTATATAAAATACTCCAAGTACATCTTTTGTTAAGCTATTTTCAATATTTGTACTCATAAGATAAACGGCTGTCTTTGGGTAAGAACATCCCACTAGTGCTAGTTTATTTTGTAAGCCAGATTGTGTTAGATTGTCTATCACTTTTGAAGCATCCTTTGTTTTTTCTTGCTCTAGAAGAAAAGATGTGTATAAAAATCCAGTTAGTTCATTTTTTGTGTCATCGTAAGCATCTTCTAATTCCTCTAAAGCCTTTGTTTTATCCTCTATATTCCTAGCGTTTAAACTTCTTAATGTATTTAATATATCTTTTTGTAAAGCCTTTTCAGACCTCGGTGTATTTTTTAATACCTCTTTTTGAGTTTCATAAGCTCCTTGATAATCTTTTGTGTCAAAAAGTATATTTCTCTTTAGTTGAAAAGCCAAATACTTATCTTCTGCATTATCAAGATATTGGATGGCTTCCTGAGGATTATCATATCTTAGAGATTTCGCTTTTTCAAACTTACTATAAAAATCATCCTCGTAAGAAGGGGTTTGTTTTAACATGTTTGAGAATATGAAATAAAGAGGTTTTATAGATTTTATAGTCTCTAAGTTTGTTTTGGGCTTTTGATATTTATAAAAGTATACTGCTTTTGATAGATTAAAAACATTGGAGAGCTGAGACCCAAGAGTTCTTTCTCGCCAAGAGAATATGAGGGTTGGTATTATAAAACCGATAAATCCAAACCCAAGAAGTAATATGAAAAGAGGCACTTTGAAGGTGTATGTGAAAAAATATACATTTACATCGTACATATGCTGTGCTATAAAAACTACTATAGCTAACATTAAAAGCCCAAAAACGAGTATTTTAAAAACATTTAAAAGTTTCATAACTCTACCCTTTCCGCATTTGACCAAAGCCAATCAAGATTGTAGTACTCTCTTGCCTCTTTGGTTTGTATATGTACTATTATATCAAGGAGGTCTAAGAGTATCCACTGAGTATGCTCGTTTAAACCTTCTACGTGGTCTATGGCAATGCCCCTTTCTTTTAGCTCCTTTTCCAAATACTCTGCCAAAGCTTTTGCGTGTATGCTAGAGTTTGCAGTGGCTATTACAAAGTAATCCGCTATGTTGGTATGTTTTCTCACGTCCAATATTGATATATCCTCTCCTTTTTTGTCTTCCAAAAGAGTTTTTATCAGCCTTAGCTTATCCATTAGTTTCTTTGACGAGTTTTTCTAATTTTATCACATATGGGGTTTGCCCAAATATCTTTTTATACTTTTCAAAATATTCTAAACCCTCTTTCCTAGATTTTGTAGCCAGGTCTTGCCATCTTTTAATTTGGAGTTTCCAAAACTTTATCCTTTTTTCTATGAAAGGTTTATTTTGGGCTTTCGCATGGCGTAGCTTATCTTCGTCTTTTTTTAACATATCTTTGTACTTATCTTCATATCTTTTGGCTTGTTTTGGCACTAGTAGTAGATTTTTTATAAGCCTGTAGTAGGTTTTTGTTTTGGAAATATACTGTGTATCATTTATAAGCATGTCTTTGTATCTTTCGGCAGCAGGATAGTAAAATCCGTAATCTTGATAAAACTTTGCTATAAGTTCATCGTGTTTTGCTATCTTCTCTTTTGCTTTGTCTATTAGTTCTCTTACTTCTGAATCATAGGGATTGTCTGGATATTTGCTCAAAAACTCTTTTGCAAGGTCTATAGCCTTATATGTATAACTTTGGTCTCTGTAAGCGTCTGGGGCTATGCTGTAATAGCTTTTTATAAGCATGTATGTGGCTTGGGGAGCTTCTGGGGAGTTTGGGTAATAGTATAAAAAGCTCTCTAAATATATTATGGCATTTGTATAATCATGGTCAAGATAGTAGCTTTTGGCCAACATAAATCTAGCTCTTTCTATCTGTTGTGGTGTAAGGTTTTCTAAGTATTTTAAAGCTCTTGAAAGATTTGACTCTGCGGATGAATAATCGCCGTTTGTAAATGCTTCAGAACCCTTCGTATACCCTTTTATAGCCCTCTCTTCCCTCTCTTTTTGGGTTACCTTGGCGCAGGAGCTAACCATAAAAGTAACGCCTATAAAACTCAATGCTATCCCCAACGTTTTAACGCTTTTTTTCATAATAATAGTATATCACAACAATCTCTCTTTATTTTCTTAAAAGCCTCAAAACTAAACACAACCAAAGCTAAGAAGCGATAGGTTCCCCATCTCAAATCCATCATAAAGAAGTGTTGGCCTTGGGCAAGCTCCTATAAAGTAAAATAAAGGTATGAAGTGCTCTATCGTTGGATGGGCAAGATTGCCGTATCTATGATGTTTGAAGTTTTTCAGGCTTTTAATATCACTATTTAAAACAGTATTCTTGATAAACTCGGCAAACTCATAAGCCCAGTCATCGGTGTTATCTTTTATAAGCATAAGGTTGTGTATAGCCCCTCCACTAAATATGAGACTTGCTTCCTCTTTAAAAGAGGATAGCTTTTTACCAAAATCTATGTAAAAATCAAAATCTTTCTTCACCGGAATACTAATCTGCACTATCGGTAAAGAGGCATCTTTTAGCATATGATAAAGCAAAGCCCAAGCTCCGTGGTCTAATCCTCTTTTTGTTTTCTTTAAAGCAAGCTTTGATGCTATCTTATCTACAATCTTTTCATTTGTAAAAGCCTCATACTTTATGGTGTATAGCTCTTCGGGGAATCCGTAAAAATCGTATATGATAGGAGAAGGGCCTTCGCTTATCATGGGTTCTTCGGTGAGCCAGTGAGAGGATATGATTATTATATAGTTTGATAATTTTAGCCTTTTCTCCTGATTTTTTAAAACATCTGTAAAATTGTTGTTTTTTATTAAAAGCATGGGAGATCCATGCGATATAAAATATATCATTTTGTTATAGGGCAGGCGGTATCTTTATAGGGTTGTTCATCTTCTTTTCTAATTCTGGGTCTGGAGCCATAGCATAAACACCGTAGCAATATTTTCCTAAGTCTAC
>CAZTLC010000022.1:7810-12687 GCA_964614295.1 uncultured Aquificaceae bacterium
ATTCTGGGTCTGGAGCCATAGCATAAACACCGTAGCAATATTTTCCTAAGTCTACCATCCTACCTACTTTTATACCTACATCTTCTAAAGCAAGGCCAAGCTCCCATTCAGAAGGCACTTCTTCTTTTGGTGGTCCTTTGTCTCTGTCTTCTTTCTTCCATTCTATAATACCTATCAAAGCCCCCGCTTTTAAAACTCTTAGAAGCTCTGTTAAAAATTCACCCGGATTTGTAAGCTCATGAAATACAAAAGCTATATAGGCAAAATCTATGAGATTGTCTGGTAGAGGTATTTTGTTCTCTTCTGATTGAAGGACTACTACATTTTGAAGGCAAAGCTTTTCTACCTTGTTTTTTGCATACTCCACTGCTTGAGGCTGGGAATCTATGGCATAGACTTTCCCTTGTTCGCCTACCATCTTACTAAGATATGGTATGTAAAAACCAGCTCCAGTGCCTACATCAAGGACTTTGTATCCGGCTTTTAAACCAAATTGCTTTAATGTCTTTTCTGGGTCAAAGAGATTCAATCTCTCTTCATTGTCAAGGCGTTTTAAATGCTCTGGATTAAACTTGTGCATGAGCCACTCCTTTTTTAAGGAAAGATATTAGTTCGTTGGTTTTTTTTATGGCATATCTTATAGAATCGTTGAAGGAGTTACCTTCTATATAGTTTCCGGCTATAAAAACTCCTTTGCTCATATTTTCTATATCTTTTATAGTGTTTATAAACTTTTCATAACCTACGTTGTATTGAGGTATAGCTTTTTTCCACTTTTTAAAGTAATATGTTTCAAACTCATCTATACCAAGGATTTGCTTTAGCTCCTTCTTTACTTCAGATACTATCTTATCTTCTGGCCAATCTGCCACATCTTTTCTTCTTTCTCCGCCTACGTAGATAGTTATAATATTTTCATCTTCTTTGCAAATCTTAAACAGATTGCTAGAAAAAAGCGCTCCAAGCATTATAGTATTTTCTTTTCTTGGTATTAAAAACCCAAAACCTTTAGGAAGAGCTTTTTTCACTACAGCGCTTATTACTATAACAGGGGCATACTCTATTTCATCTAGCTCTCCAGACATACTCCATGTGAGATTTCTAAGAAGATAAGATGCACTGTAAGAAGGAACAGCTAATAGTATGGCTTTAGTTTGAATTTTACCGCTTTTAGTATCTATAGTATAAACATCTTCTTTTTTTGTGATTTTTAAGGCAACGTTTTCCAAAGATATATCTAAATGAGATGCCATTTTTTCTAAGAAGGTAAGAAGTCCTCCTTCAAAGGAAGTGATTTCTCCTTGAGGACCAAGAGCTTTTTTCTTAATAGCCCCTTTTATAATAGATCCGTACTCATCCTCTAGAGCTTTTACCCTTCTTACTGCGTATTTGGCAGAGAGCTTGTCTGGGTTTCCAGCGTATATACCACATACAAAAGGCTCTACTATCTTATCCAAAAACTCTTTACCAAGACGCCTTTTGACAAAATCGCTGATACTTTCTTTAGAATCATCACTCGGAGATATAAAAGGTTCTCTTAAAAGCCTGATTTTCCCAAATATTGAGAAAAAATCGCTGGTTAAAAACTCTATGGGATTTGAGGGCATCCTCTTTAGCTTCCCATCCAAATATACATACCTTGTGTTGGCATGCTCTTTTGGAGGATGCATAGGTGTTAGGTTTAGCTCTTTGACAAAACTCATGAGCTCTTCTTGCCCTAGTACAGATTGGACGCCTAGTTCTATGATACGTCCATCTTTTCTTAGTGTATATGTAGAACCTCCTATGTGGGGCTCTTTTTCTATAATAAGTGGGTTAAAACCTGCTTTTTTAAGGGTGTAAGCTGCTACTATACCACTAACTCCAGCTCCTATTACCACCACATCCTTCATTTAAAAGGTATTCCTGTTAGAGGGGAAGATGGGACTGCGTAAGTTCTTTTTGGCATCCTACCCGCTAAGTAAGAAAGTCTACCAGCTATCCAAGCATGTTTCATAGCTTTTGCCATAAGGATAGGATTTTGAGCTTCTGCTAAAGCAGTGTTTGTTAGAACAGCATCTGCTCCAAGCTCAAAAACTATTGGAATATCAGCAGCACTTCCTATTCCAGCATCCACTACTACAGGTACTGAAACAGCTTCTTTTATAAACATGATGTTGTATCTGTTTTGAATTCCAAGGCCAGAACCTATGGGGCTAGCCAAAGGCATCACTGCTACACAGCCTATGTCTTCAAGCTTTTTAGCGGATATAGGGTCATCAAATATGTATGGAAGCACTTTAAAACCTTCTTTTACAAGCACCTTAGCTGCTTCTAACGTTTGCTCCATGTCTGGGTATAAGGTTTTTTGATCGCCTATCACCTCTAACTTTATCCAATCTATACCAGTGGCTTCTCTGGCAAGCATAGCTGTGTTTATAGCATCTTTTGCGGTATAGCAACCTGCCGTATTTGGAAGTATAAGGTATTTGTTTGGGTCAATGTAGTCTAAAAGGTTTTCTTTGGTTTTATCGGTGATGTTTACCCTTCTTACCGCCACCGTTATCACCTCTGCGCCAGAGGCTTCTAACACTTCTTTGTTTTCTTGAAAGCTTTTAAACTTCCCAGAACCGATGAATAGCCTGGACTTAAACTCTCTTCCAGCTATTACGAGTGGATCAAAAGACATGAGCTCTTCCATTTAACCGCCTCCTACTAGCTCTATGATTTCTACAGAATCGCCATCTTTTACGAAGACTTCCTGATATTTGGATTTTGGGACGATGTCTTCGTTAATAGCTACAGCAAGACCCACTGGCCTTAGTTTTATACTAAAAAACTCTATAAGCTCTAAAATATTTAACGGTTTTTCAAAGTCATAGTATTGACCATTCACTTTGATACGCACACTAAAAATTTATGAAGTTTCGCTATCTTATGTATGATGAAAACATTATTACGTCCACAAACTCACCAGCCTCTATCTTGTTAACTCCTTTTGGCACCAAAATATAACAATTGGCATTCCTAAACTCGGTAAGCATATGTGAACCTTGCTTTGGCAAAGCTTCCACTAAAAGCTCCTGCTCTAAATTTAAAATACCCCTCAGAAATTCAAGTCTATCAGCGGATTTCCTCTTTATAGGCGCTATAAGTTTGGCTCTCATGAAAGGTTTTATGATATCTTTATAACCCATCATCTTTTTGATGGAAGCTCTTACTATTACGTCAAAGTTTATAACACAAGATACTGGATTGCCGGGAAGACCAAAGAAAAGCTTATCGCCTTTTTTGGCAAAAAGCATAGGTTTTCCAGGTTTTATAGCTACTTTATGAAATTTTATGTCAAATCCAAGCTCTTTAACGGCTTCTCTTGTAAAATCTTTATCGCTTACCGAAATCCCACCTGTGGATATAAGAACATCAAACTCATCTATGCGTTTTAATATATCTTTTATAGCTTCTTTATCATCTTTTACTATTCCTAAAAAGTTAGGTTTTATACCCATGCTTTCTAAAAGCCCTATTATGCTTAGATGATTGGAGCTTCTTATCTCTGAGTCTTTAGTCTTTTCTTGTCCTATATCTAGTATTTCGTCTCCTGTTGCAAAGATACCCACCCTTGGTAATCTATAAACATCCAATGTGACTATGTTGTGAGTAGCCAAGATACCAAGTTCATATCCTCTTAGCACCTTACCAGATTCTAACAATAAATCACCTTTCTTGATATCCTCGCCTTTTTTTCTTATGTTTGCACCTTTTTCTTTAAAAGCCAAAAACTCCACCTCATCCCCGTTTGTCTTGGTAAGCTCAAGCTCTATAACAGTATCAGCATCCTCTGGTATAGGAGCTCCTGTATATATTTTTATAGCCTCGCCTCTTTTTATAGCTTTTGGTATGCTGCCTGTGGGAGAATCTCCTACTATTTTAAGTCTAACAGGCAAAGCATTTTTAAGGGGTAGCAAGTCTTCATTTATTACAGCAAAACCATCCATTGCAGCATTATCAAAGGACGGTATATCGGTATTAGCGTATATATCTTTGTAAACTACTCTATTAAGAGCTTCTGATATAAATATGCGCTCGCTACCAAGAACGCCCGTTTCTTTTAAAACAATCTTTAAAGCCTCTTCAAATTCTATCATAATTTTATTTTAGCACTAGTTAGCCTTTTCATGCAAATTTTATAGGCTTTTAGTATAATATACCAAATGAATTTTTTAAAAGAGATAAAAGAATTAGTAATTATAGTCATTGTGGTGATTTTCCTAAGAGATTTCGTGGTGGAAGCTTTTAATATCCCTTCTGGTTCCATGAAGCCTACCCTTGATGTAGGTGATTTTGTGTTGGTAAATAGACTAGCTTACGAGATATCGCAACCTAAAAGAGGCGATATAGTAGTTTTTAAATGGCCAGTGAACCCGAAGATAGATTTTATAAAAAGAATAATAGGGGTCCCAGGAGACCATATAGTGGTACAAGGACAAACCCTATACATAAACGGTAAAGAGGTAAAGTGGCAATTTGTAAAACAAACCAATAGAAAGCTGATATACTATGAATACCTTCCTATAGGCAACGGAAAGTTCAGAAAGCATCTTATAGCTATATATAAACATCCTTTTGTGCCAAGAAGAAATGTAGATGTAGTAGTCCCGCCAAACGATTACTTTGTAATGGGAGACAACAGGGACAACTCAGAAGACAGCAGATACTGGGGTTTTGTCCCTAAAAAAGACCTTATAGGAGACGCCTTCGTAATATATTTTTCTGGCCATGTCCCCTCTCTTACCACCGCCGAAAACAACCCCCTTATCGGTATAAGACAACTTCTTTTAGCCCTCATAAGCCCGAGAATAGATAGAATAGGTATGCCTCTTATGAAAAGGTAATAT
>CAZTLC010000023.1:0-12657 GCA_964614295.1 uncultured Aquificaceae bacterium
AAATCTAGGGTGATGGTATAAAAACTGGTATAATTTTTAAGTAGGTGTTAATTATCTATAGAACTTATACAATGCCCAATAAATATACTGTATAATAATTATTATGGATGAAAAAGAATTAGCAAAAGAAGTGTATGAAAGATTGTCTAAAACATACAAAGAACCAAAGATAGACCTTGAATTTGATAACCCTTTTGAGCTTTTAATAGAAACTGTATTGGCAGCTCAAGAAAAAGATGAAAAGGTAAATAGTATAAGAAAAAAACTATTCTCAGCATTTAAAGACCCAAAAGCTTTGAAAGAGGCCTCTTTGGAAGATATAAAAGAGGTTATAAAGTCTGTGAGCTTTTATAACAAAAAAGCTATAACCATAAAAGAAATAGCTACCATATTGGTGGATAAGTTTGGTGGTAAAGTGCCAGAAAGCGAAGAAGAGCTTACAAGCCTTCCGGGGGTTGGCAAAAAAACTGCAAACATGGTTTTGGCAAACGCCTTTAAAAAACCAGCTATAGCTGTGGATAGACACGTCCATAGGATAGTTCAAAGAGTTGGTCTTGATACCAATAAAGACCCTGACAAAACCACAGAACACCTTAAATCCCTAATAGAAAAAGAGCGCTGGACGATGTTTTATCTTCTTCTTTTAAGGCATGCAAAAGAAATCTGCACTGCAAAAAACCCAAAATGCCAAGAATGTATATTAAAAGATATCTGTAAAAGCTTTGGCAAGATATGACTACGCTTGTGGGTGTTTTTTTGATAGGGGTTGTGATTGGATATCTTATAAACAAGATTACATCGCTTTTTGCTCTTATATTCATTGTACTTATAATAGTAGGATATTTCTTACCCGGTGCTCATTCAAACATTTTTTATCAGCTTTTAGGTGATGTTTTTAATTTTGCCAAAAGCCAAATACTAGAACATAAATCAGATTTTTTAGAGCATAGTTCTTTTAGTAAGTTTTTAGATTTTAAGAACCTAAACCTTATCGTATTTTTAATAGGTTTGATAGTGGGGTTTAAAGTAGGTTAATGCAACAAAGTTTTGTAATAGTATTTTTTGGTATCATATTGGCTGCTATACTGATACCTCTTCCCGCTTTTTTACTTGATATATTGCTAGCTTTTGCAATAGGTTTTGCTCTAGTGGTTCTCATATTGGTACTCAATATAAAATCTCCTTTGGAGCTTTCTTCTTTTCCATCTATCCTTTTGATAGGAACGCTTCTAAGACTTTCTTTAAACATAGCAGCAGCCCGTAGAATACTTCTTTACGGCAACGAAGGGCCATCCGCCGCTGGGCATATTATAGAGGCTTTTGGTAGATTTGTGGTAGGCGGAAATGTAGTGGTAGGTCTTATTATATTCCTCATTTTTATAGTTATAAACTTCGTAGTAATCACAAAAGGTGCTGAAAGGGTATCAGAAGTGGCTGCCAGATTTACCTTAGATGCCATGCCCGGTAAACAGATGAGCATAGATGCCGATTTAAACGCCGGGCTCATAAACGAACAAGAGGCAAAACAAAGAAGGAAAGACTTGGAAAAAGAATCAGCCTTTTACGGTGCAATGGACGGTGCTTCTAAGTTTATAAGAGGTGATGTGATGGCAGCTATCATAATACTTTTTCTAAGTATCATAGGTGGTCTAGTAGTAGGCATAGTGATAAAGGGGATGGATTTTCAAGAAGCTATAAAAAACTATACGCTTCTTACTGTAGGCGAAGGTTTGGTATCTCAAATGCCAGCTTTGATACTATCTGTATCTGCCGGCATACTTACCACAAAATCTTCCACAAAAGAAGAAGAGCTAAGCAGCGCCATATATATGCAATTTACCAAAGACCCAAAAGTGCTTTTGTTTGGTGCTATAGCCTTAGCCATTATAGGCATAATGCCTGGTTTACCGAAGATACCGTTTTTTGTAATGTCTCTTATACTTGGAGGGCTTTATTATTATATTCAGCAAAATCTTAAAACCCAAAAAACTATAGAGATACAAAAAGCTTTAGAACAAGAAAAAGCTCAAAAATTGGCTCCTCAGGCTCAAAGAGAAGAGGATTTTTTACCTCAACCAGACCCTATTACATTAGAAGTGGGATATGGGCTAATACCTTTTGTAGATGAAGCTCAAGGAGGAGACCTCGCCACCCGTATCAAAACTATAAGAAAACAAATAGCAGCAGATTACGGTATTATCATTCCATTGGTTCACATAAGAGACAATATGAAGTTATCTCCAAACCAATATAGGATACTCATAAGAGGCGTAGAAGAAGACTCCTATGAGGTGATGCCAGGATTTTTGTTAGCCATAGATCTTGGCAACGTAAGAGAAAAGCTCACAGATGGAAAACCTACCAAAGACCCATCTTTTCATTTACCAGCTTTTTGGATAACCCAAGACCAAAAATCACAAGCCACAAAACTTGGATACATGGTGGTGGATATATCCACTGTCATCATAACACATCTTTCTGAGGTAATAAAAAGAAATCTATATATAATAATAGGAAGAGCAGAGATTATAGACCTGATAGAAAAACTTTCTCAAAAATATCAAAAAGTTATAAAAGATATAATACCAGAAAAGGTCTCTTACTCTGTTTTGCATAGGGTTATACAGAGTCTTTTAAAGGAAAACATCCCAGTAAACGATATGATAACTATAATAGAAACTGTAGGAGATTATATTGATAGGGTAAACGATATTGAGCTTTTAGTAGAATTTGTAAGACAAAAGCTATCAAAGTATATAACAAAACGTTTCATGAAAGACAATACTTTGTATGTCATTGCATTTTCTCCAAGAGTGGAAACAAAGCTAAACATGTATATAAAAGATGGTAAGGAAGAAGAGTTTTTAGACCTTTTAATAAATAGACTTCAAAAAAATATAGCAGAAAATATGAAAAAGTTTATAGAATTCCAAGCCCAACCTGTTTTAATCACGTCTCCAAATATAAGGAGGTTTGTAAGAAAAGCTTTAGAAGGATACTTGCCACAATTAAACATAATAGCTTATAATGAAATAGATAAACAGGTGAATATGAAAGTGCTTGGTGTGGTAGATGAAAATTAAAAAGATTTTGGTGGACTCTTTGCAAGAGGCTATAGAGCTTACTAAAACGATGTATGGAGATAGAGCTACTATTATGTCCACGAAGATAGTAAAATCCAAAAAGTGGTTTTTCTTTTCTACAAACAAATTAGAAGTGACTATAGGAATAGCAGACAACGAAGATTTTCAAACACATTTCAATAAAGAAAAAGAGCTTTACACAGAGATAGAAGAGATAAAATCCACATTAAAAGATGTGGTAAACGTAGTTAAAAACGTAAAACAAGAACCATCAACCCCACCCCAACCAAAGCCTCAATACCAAGAAAACGAAGATTTTTCATTGAGGGCTATGAACCTTGCCACAAAGCTCATAAATGTAGGGGTAGAGCAAGACATAGCAAAAAAGATACTTGAAGATTCCTGCGGTTTTGATATAAACATAAATAGACTTGATTTAAAGTATGAAGATGATCATGAATCTCTAAAAGAAGGTTTATCTAAGAATATCTCTTTAAAAGCTATAGACTTTAGCAAAAATATACTTAGTGTATTGGCTTTGGTAGGACCTACCGGGGTTGGTAAAACCACCACGATAGCAAAGCTTGCCTATATGTATAAAACTCAAGGTTTTAAAACAGGTGTTATAACCTTGGACAGCTATAGAACTGGAGCGGTCCAACAACTACAATCTTATATTAGTCTCCTAGAGATACCTCTAAGGGTAGCAGATACTCCAAGGAGGTTAAAAGAATGCATAGGTGAGCTTTCAAGCTTAGATATAATATTTATAGATACCGCCGGAAGAAGCCAGTACGATACAATAAGGTTAAAAGAGTTAAAACACTATCTTGAAAATGTCCCATCTTTAGAGATAGCGCTTACTGTAAGCACTACTACAGATGAAAGAATTATAATAGATAGCGCCAAAAAATTCGGAGAACTCAATATAAAAAGCCTAATATTCACAAAATTAGACGAAACTGTTTATCCGGGTTGTATTGTAAATGCTTCATTTAAAACTAACCTCCCTATATCCTTTCTCACCTTTGGCCAAAAAGTACCAAACGATATAGAACTTGCCACTTACGATAATATAGCCAATATTTTATTGAGAGGCACTTTATGATGGAAGGTCAACTATCCCATCTTAAAAGAGCTATAGACAAAGGCTCAAATGCAAGATATATAGCTATTGCAAGTGGTAAAGGCGGTGTTGGTAAAACGCTCATCAGTATAAATTTAGCCAGCATAATTGGAAGCGCTGGTAAGAAAGTCCTAATCATAGATGGGGATTTTGGTCTTTCAAACGTTCACATCATGCTTGGTCTAACACCAGATAAAAATCTTTCAGATTTCATAAATGGAAAAGCCAGCATAGATGAGATAGTATTCAAAATAAACGGAAATGTGTCTTTTATATCAAGTGGAAATGGCATCCAAGAACTTGTGAACCTATCCTCTAAGGATATCATAGATATATTAGATAGGATACACGAATACGCTGAAAACAACTTTGATATCATAATATTTGATACCCCACCTGGTATTCACAACGAAACCCTGATGATAACCTCATCCTCTGATATACCAGTTATCATATCTACACCAGAGCCCACAGCTGTGGCAGATGCTTATGCTTTGATAAAGGTATTAAACAACTCTATGATGGTAAAAGATTTTTATGTGCTGATAAACAAATGCTCGTCAAAAGAAGAGGGTTTAAAAATATTTAACAGTATCAACACAGTATCTCAACGATTTTTAGAGCTCAATTTAAACTATATAGGCTATATCACATACAACAAAAACATCATAAGAAAGATAGTAGAACAAAAACCTTTTGACAAAACTTTAACCGACGAGCTAACGCAAGCTTTAAAAAACATACCATTAAACGTTGATATAACAACTAAGCAAGGTTTTTGGTCAAAACTTATAGAGAGGTTGAGAGCTAAATGAAAAGTGATTACATATATAAGACTATAGGGTTTGATAAAATCTATATAAACAAAAATATTAACAAATTTCATAAAAATAATAGTGAAAGTTTAGATAAAAGCCAAGAAACTCAAAATATTAAAATAAAAAGTCAACTAATGAACGAGTTAAAAACTTTTTATGAGGCCTGCAAAGATTGCAAAAGATGTAAATTATCAGAGCAAAGAACCCAGGTGGTATTTGGAGATGGAAATCCAGATAGCAAGATACTATTTGTAGGAGAGGCTCCTGGGGCCGATGAAGATAAAGAAGGAAGACCTTTTGTTGGAAAAGCTGGAAAGCTTTTAACATTTGAATTGGAGAGTGTTGGGCTTTTAAGAGAAAGAGATTATTATATTACAAATGTAGTAAAATGTAGGCCAAAAGACAATAGAACACCAGAAGAGCAAGAGATGATGAGCTGCTCTTACATCCTAAAACAAGAAATCAAGCTTATCAATCCAAAGCTTATAATAGCACTCGGGAAAACTGCCGCTGTTGGACTTTCTGGTAATAAGCAAATATCTCCTACAAAACTAAGAGGGGGCTTTATAACCACAAACCTAAAAAGCCCTGTCCTAGAACCAGGGAAAAAGATATTTATCACATATCACCCTTCCTATATATTGAGAAATCAAAACGAGATTAGAAACTTCAGAGAAGACATCGCTAAAATAAAAGAACTAATCAAAAACTTATAACTATCTTTTAAAAAGCCCGAAAAGAAAAGCACTTCCTAGTATATGAGATCTTATCTTTTCCTGTATAGCTTTTATGCTTGCACCTTGTTGTAAACCAAGTGACGGTATATTTAAAGCATATAAATCAAAGTAATACCTGTGAGGCTTACCAGGCGGTGGGCATGGCCCTCCATAGCCTATTTTACCAAAATCATTTAGACCTTGCCTGTATTCTTTGGTACCTTCTTTTAGCTCATGAATATTTGAAGGTATATCGTACACACTCCAATGATAAAAAACACCGCCAGGAGCATCCAAGTCTTCTACTATTAGTACAAAGCTTTTAGTATCCTTTGGCGGGTTTTCCCAATATAACTCAGGAGATATATTTTCACCAAGACAAGAAAACTTCGGCGGTATATAACCGCCGTTTTCAAAGCTTTTACTATATAGTTCAAAAGCTATTGCATCTTTCATACCAATCATCAATAAAAAGGCAATTAACGCAACAATCAGTGCCTTCATATCACTGAGACACCGATAAAGCCTCCTTCTCATTCTTCTTCTGATGTTTTCTCTTGCTCTTTATATAAGGAGTATCATCTTTTACATCTATGACCACTTTTGCGACATCTTTCAACTCTTTAGTTATAAGTTTCTCTGCCAACATATCCTCTATGTGTCTTTGGATAGCTCTTCTTAAGCTCCTGGCTCCATACTCTTTCTTGTACTCTTTGGATATTATCCAATCAGCAAACTCTTTCGTGATTTCCACTTTAAGGCCAAGTTCTTCCAAGTTTTTATTAATTTCTTTTGTTTGTAGATAGAGTATTTTTTCCAAATCTTTCTCTTCTAATGGTTCAAACACTATCATCTCATCTAATCTATTGATAAACTCTGGATTGAAGTTCTTTTTCACTTGCTCCAAGATATTTTTCTTTATATTCTTTCTATCTAATTCGTGCTGCTTGTTTTCAAAGCCAAGAGAGGTATTTTGCATAATAGATTTCGCACCAAGGTTTGATGTCATTATGATAATAGTATTTGAAAAATCTACTACCCTTCCGCTGCCATCCGTGAGCCTTCCATCATCAAAAATCTGCAAAAATATATTAAATACATCTGGATGGGCTTTTTCTATCTCATCAAAAAGTATCACAGAGTATGGTCTTCTTCTTATCTTCTCTGTAAGCTGACCACCCTCACCGTATCCCACATAACCAGGAGGTGAACCTATAAGCTTTGATACAGTATGCTTCTCCATGTATTCAGACATATCAAACCTAATAAGAGCATCTTCCGTATCAAAGAGATATTCAGCCAACGCTTTTGCGGTTTCTGTTTTACCTACACCAGTAGGACCTAAAAACATAAACACACCTATAGGTCTATGTTTTCCTTTTAGTCCCACATGAGAACGCCTTATAGCTTTTGCTATAACCTTTATAGCTTCTTCTTGACCTATTACTCTTTCTTTTAACTTAGTCTCTATGTGCATTAGTTTGGATAAATCATCTTCGTAGAGCTTATCCACCGGAACACCAGTCCACTTTGCCACTACGCTAGCTACATCTTTCACTGTAACCAAAGGTCTATTTACAGCTTGCTCTTGTTTCCATTTTAATCTTGCAGTTTCAAACTTGGCTCTTAACCTCATCTCTTCATCTCTTAAATTTGCAGCCTTTTCATAATCTTGCTCAGCAGCAGCTTGATCTTTGGCCTTCTCTATCTCTTTTATTTGCTCCAACATATTTTTAAGGTGTTCTGGCATTTCAGAACCTCTTATCTTTACAAGAGCACCAGCCTCATCCATAACATCTATAGCCTTGTCTGGCAAATATCTGTCATTTATATACTTATTGGAAAACTCTACAGCTTTTTTAAGAGCCTCTTCTTCGTACCTTATATTATGAAAGCTCTCAAATCTTGGAGCCAATCCTTTTAAAATCTGAATACTTTCTTCCACAGAAGGTGGTTCTACTAAAACTGGTTGAAATCTTCTTTCTAAAGCACCGTCTTTTTCTATGTACTTTCTATATTCATCTAGGGTTGTAGCGCCTATTATTTGAATCTCACCTCTTGCAAGAGCTGGTTTTAACATATTGGAGGCATCCACTGAACCTTCAGCAGCACCAGCTCCAATTATCATATGAAGCTCATCTATAAAAAGTATCACATTTACAGCCTTTTCAAGCTCTTTTATAATAGTTTTTAACTTTTCTTCAAACTGCCCTCTATCCTTTGTACCAGCCACTATAGACGCTATATCAAGCACCACTACTCTTTTGTTTAGTAAAGACTCTGGTACAGCTTTTGCTACTATCCTTTGAGCCAAGCCTTCCACTATGGCTGTTTTTCCTACCCCAGGGTCTCCTATCAAAACAGGGTTATTTTTTCTCCTTCTGGCCAATATTTGAATAGTTCTTTCTATCTCTTTCTCTCTTCCTACCACTGGGTCAAGCTTACCTTCCGCAGCCAACGCCGTTATATCTCTGCTGTGTCTATCCAAAGTGGGTGTTGCCACATACTTTGTGGTTTCTTGAGTGGGAAGTTCTCCGAGTATTTGAAGGGTTTCTCTTCTTACTGCATACTCATCAAGACCCAAACCTCTTAACACCCTACCACCAAGACCAGTCTTTTCCCTTACCACACCTATAAATATATGCTCGGTACCCACAAACTGATGATGCAATATCCTTGCTTCTTCTACTGCAAATTCAAGCACTCTTTTTGCGTCTGGAGCAAACAATACTTCACCAGTATGATTACCCCTTGACATCTGACTTGTAATGGCTTTTTTCACCTTTTCAGGTGTTATATTAAATTTAGCCAATACAAGTGATGGTATGTCATCATCCCTTAAAAGTGCTAAAAGCAAATGCTCAGTACCAAGATAACCATGCCCAAACTCTATAGCCTCTTCCCTAGCTTGCAATATAATCTGCCTAGCCCTTTCAGTAAATTTCTCAAACATATAAACCTCTTTACAGCATTTTTAAAGCTAAAAGCTCTATATATTAAAATATTAAATTGGCAACTATTTTTTATGACTATTATCTTATATTTGCTGGTTGGGATATTGATAAATGGTTTTTTTAAACTCTTTTATAGCCTTTATGGTATTTTTATAATATATCCTAGCCAAGGCTTTTTCTTTGTCAGTTATGCCATATTTTGAGTATCTGGCTTTTATATATATATCAAAAAATTCTTTAAAACCATTTTGAGCTATAAACTCCGGCACATGTTCAGGACTGCATTTTAAATATCCTAGTCCCAACCTCTTACAGATATCCTCATACATGGCTTTTATACTAAAAATTAATTTTATTCTTTTAAAAACCCAATACAAGATAGTTATAAGGACAAGGATATATAAAACGTATTTTAAGTCTTCTTTAGCTATGTGTTTGATACCTTTTAATGTGTTCTCTAACAAGTATTTTTGCCTGGCACTGGAATAATAAACCACATTTATATCCCATAGATAGTTTATATAGTCCAAAAACATCCTTATTTTACTAAGCTTTGGTATAGTAGCAGTATAATCTGTCGGAGTTGTATCCACTATTTGCCACATACCGTTGTAGTAAGCTTCTACCCAAGAGTGAGCCAAAGAGTTTGTAACAAAGTAATAACGCCCATCCTTATTGTAAAAAGCTCCGTGAAAACCTACCACCACCCTTGCTGGAATCCCCATAAGCCTTAACAAAATAGCTGTAGAAGAAGCGTAAGCCTCACAATTACCCACTTTGTATCTAAACAAAAAATCGTAGAGAAAATCATTAGATGGTTTGTTGCTCAAAGAATATGTGAAGTGCTCTTTCTTAAAATATTCTTCAACAGCTTTTATGGGGTTTTTGTTATTTGACTTTAAAAAATTGGCAAGCTTTACTACAGATGAGTCTATGTTGTTTGGTAGTTGTAAAAAGTATTGTTTGTTTTCTAAATCTTGTTTGTAAGCTTTTGCATCGTAAGACCAAACTCTATAGACTATTCTATTGATAATAGGTTTGTCCGTTTTTATCGTATAATCATCAGTTATATGAGCTGTGATGGGGCTTTTATAAATCTTAACGTTGTAAGGAAACGAAATACCAAAAAGCGTAGTATCGTAGCTTGGCTCTATCATGATGTCATATGATACTTTTTTTCCTTCTAAAAACTTTGAACCCCTTGCTTCATGCCTATGAGTCCAACTAACACCATTAAAATAGTCAAGAGTTTCCCCTATAAAATAAGCATCTTTTAAATTTATATCTCCTTTTACATTGAAAATCCTAAAAACCGTAGCAGTGTTCTCTAAGACGTTTGTAGCGTTAGAAGGTGATAGAGTATTTGAAAAACCCACCGTGTTTGTAATACCACCGATACCGATGTTTAAAAGTGGTGATTGTATCCTTGGCATCATCAGAAATATTAAAAGTCCTATTATCACAGTGCTAAAAGATATAGCAAATACCCCGTAGCTCATCGTTTTCATATGATATTTGGTAAGCTTTTCGTCTTTTAGGCTTTTAAATATATTTGTAGTTAAAAATATGAATATACTTATAATCACCCAAAAAACTACCATTAAGAAAAACTTTATATCCACAGTAGCCACTCCCACTATGCCCATTCCCATCGTTTCTAGTATGAGTATTTGATATATATCCCTTGGTTGTTTTTTCTCTAAAGATTTTATACCTAAAAAGGTAACTATTATATTTTTTGCGAAATCAAAAAGGGCTATCATATTAAAGCTAACAATGAAAACTATTATGACGGACAAAATCGCTATAGCGTTTATAAATATCCTAGGTAAGTATCTTTTATTAAAATCCTGAAAAATACCAACAAGAACGAGGATTATACCTATAAAAAATATAGGACTAAAGCTTACAATACTTATAGATAAAATTGAAAAAACTATACTTACATATACTAATATTATAAGAAAGCTATATATATCAATTGTTTTTTTCATAAAAGTATGGCCCAGGGCGGAATCGAACCGCCGACACTACGGTTTTCAGCCGTATGCTCTACCGACTGAGCTACCGGGCCTAGGTAAAATATTATAGCATATTTTAAAGATGTGCATAACTAAAATATCTATCCTTATATGTTTAGAAGACAAAAATGGTTAAGAGTTCAAAACAGTCTTCATATCATCATCAAGATAGAATTTATAAGTGTTCATAGTGTTTCTGAAGTTGTACAATCTTTCCTCTTTTTCCTTTCCTTCTTATTTAAATACAACAGAGAATCTACCTTGTCTATTATATGATTGATAATATTTTCTTTTTCTGATAAAAATTCTTCTATCTCATCTGGAATCTTTAAAAATCCGTAAGAAAATGAAAGATTTTCTTGAGGAAGTATATTTTCAACCTTCTTTCTTAATTCATTTAGGTGCTTCTCTACACTTTCATTTTGAAAAGTTATTATCAAGAACTCATCTCCACCAAAGCGAGAAACAACATCATAAGACCTAAAACCTCTTTTTAATATTTCTGCAACCTTTTTTAAGATTTCATCTCCTTTTATGTGTCCGTATTTGTCGTTTATTGGTTTAAAGTCGTCAAGGTCAAGCATTATAAGTGTAAAACTAGCTTTTTCTCTAATTGCCCTTTCAAGTTCTTTTTCAAATCTTTCTAATGCATAGTGTCTGTTGTAAAGGCTCGTAAGTGCATCTGTTATGGATAGTGTGTAAGTTTCCTTAAGTATTTTTTCTTTTTGTTCTATAAAGTAGTCGTATTTTTTGGTTACCTCTTCCAAGAGGTTTCTAAGTAGTTTTATCTTTATATCTTCTCTCATTTTTCTTTTACTCCTAAGAGTAGTGAAGTTTCGTTGTAAAACTTTAAAGATTTGAAAAACTTATCAGGACCTATCTCACCAAATGTGAAAAAACCAAAAAGATAACTGTTTAATGTATTTAAATATACCTGAGATTCTTGCTGTTTTTTATCTTCTAAAGCATACTGTCTTGCTATGCATGAAAAGTTAAAAATAAGATCTGGATGTTTTATTTGGTTTTTAACCATCAATGCTACTTTTTTATCTTCTTCAAGGATTTCGTCTTTATCTCCAAATGAGAACTTAAATCTTTGTCCGTTTTTAACTGGTCCAAAAAACTCTACATAATCTTTATCTATCTTCTTTGGAGTTCTTAAAGTGGCTACATAGCCTTCCTTATCATCAATAATATTTATCGGACAATACCAAAGATGGTCTACACTTGGATTTTCAATCTCTTTTAAAAGATTTTGAACTAAATAAGAGAAATTTTTCCCATCATCTACGCTGTAGATTTTATAGCCTTCTGAATGCGTTATTTCGTAAGTTATACCGTAAGGTTTAAATCCAAGCGATATTCCTACGGAGTATTCAAGGTTTTCAAAAGACAGCACAACAAAGCCGTTTTTTATAATCTTATCAGGAGTGAATATAAAAGTTAAAACTTCTCCATCTTTTTCAAAACCACTTGCTAATCCACCTACGATATTGTTTACAGGATAGTATTTTAGCATTTTACTTAAGTCTTCTATGAAAAATCCTAACCTATGCTCGCAAAGACCACCTATTATAATGTTCAACTTGTCTTTGTTGCTTTGTAGGTAATCAGCTGTTTTGCTAAGAGCAGATTCTTGACCTATATCTTCCACCTCAAAAACTTTTATATTCCCTTCTCTTTCAAACTTTACAGCCAGAGCTACAATGCCCTCAATTACCATATCATTATAAAAAGCATCTACAGCGTGAAAACCAATCCATTTATCGGTTTGAAAAACCTTATTCACAAAGTAATTTATATCTGTATAATCATACTTTGGATGAAAAGAAAACAAAAGAAAATCAAAATCTTTAAAAGAAGAGTATAGAACTTCTTTAATCTCTTCTAGAGCAAATATAAGACTCTCTTTTTGTGAGAAAAATAACTTTACTTTCAT
>CAZTLC010000024.1:0-2636 GCA_964614295.1 uncultured Aquificaceae bacterium
TTTCCAGGGTTAAACAAGTTTTTTGGATCAAAGCTTTGTTTTATTGCTTTTAAAAGCTCAATACCAACATCTTTTAATTGCCATTCTAGGAACTTTTTCTTGGTGAGCCCGACTCCATGCTCACCTGTTATAGAGCCTTGATAGTGCAAGGCAAGTTCAAATACTTCGTCTACGGCTTTTTCTGCTCTTTCTAATTCTTCTTTATCTAGTTTGTCATATAGTATGTTTACGTGCAAATTCCCATCTCCTATATGACCAAAGTTTACTATGGTTAGGTTGTATTTTTTGGCTATTTCATTTATTTTTTGTAAAGCTTCTGATAGGTATATTCTAGGAAATACTATATCTTCATTTATCTTTCCTGATTTTATATTTGCAAGAGCAGGGCCTATATTTTTTCTGGCGCTCCATAGTTTTTGTTCATGCTGGAGGTTTTGGGCTGGTATAACATCTGCACCTAAAGACTTTAGTATATTGGCTACTTCTATTTTTTCTTTTTCTACACTTTCCTTTTGACCATCAAGTTCTATCAAAAGCACTCCTTCTGCATTTTCAGGTATACCAGCAGGATAAAATTTTTGCACTGCTATAATAGAATTTTTATCCATAAACTCTAAGGCCGATGGTAATATACCAGACGTCATAATCTTAGTAACGGCTTTGCCTATACTTGGAATATCGTTAAAAATCCCCATTATGGTAGATTTGTAAGGGGGCTTTGGTATAAGTTTTATTATAGCTTTTGATACTATACCTAATGTGCCTTCAGAACCTATTATAAGCCTTGTTAAATCATATCCAGCTACGTCTTTGATGATAGGATTACCGGTTTTTAAGAGCTTTCCTTCTTTTATATACGTTTCAAGACCAAGAATATATTCTCTAGTGACACCATACTTAAGACATCTTGGTCCTCCAGCATTTTCAGCTATATTTCCTCCTATTGTAGAGTATTTAAAACTTGATGGGTCTGGTGGATAAAAAAGCCCCAATCTTTCTACATAATCTTGGAATTCTGATGTTATGACGCCAGGCTCCACATAAGCTGTGGTGTTGTCAACATCTACATGGAATTTATTCATCTTTTCAAGAGATATTACTAGAGAACCTTCTACTATAGGTGTGGCACCTCCTGTAAGCCCTGAACCTGCGCCTCTTGGAACCATTGGAATTTCTTCTTCATAGCATATTTGAACTATGTTCTCTATATCTTCTTGGGATGTGGGGAAAGCTACGGCTAAGGGTGTGGTATGCTCTATTGGTATTGCGGTTGCATCATAAGAGTAGAGTTTTCTCTCTACTATAGAATCATTTATTTTATTTCCTAAAGCATCTTTTAATCTTTTAAGTTTTTTCTCCATGTATTAGATAATAGTTTAACTCTTTAATAATTCAAGGGTTTTAATCATTGGCAATTAGGTGCCGTGTTCCCACGAGGAAAGATATGCTATCTGTTCGTCTGTTAATACATCTATTTCTATGCCCATTGAATCAAGTTTTAATTTGGCAACTTTTTGGTCTATCTCATCTGGTACCTTATAAACATCTTTTCCTAATTTATTGTGATTGTTAATTATATATTCTGCTGATAACGCTTGATTGGCAAAAGACATATCCATAACAGATGCAGGATGACCTTCTGCGGCTGCTAAGTTTACCAATCTCCCTTCCGCTAATACGTATATACGCTTTTTACCGTGTTTAGTATTTATCACATATTCTTTTACCATAGGTCTTTTCTCATTTTTCTCTATCGCTACACTTTCTAAGTATCTTATATCTATTTCTACATCAAAATGCCCTGAGTTTGATACTATGGCGCCATCTTTTATCACTTCAAAATGCTCTTGCCTTATGACTTTTGTGTTTCCTGTTACAGTTACAAATATATCTCCTAAAGGTGCAGCTTTCTCCATAGGCATTACTAAAAACCCGTCCATCCTTGCTTCTAGAGCTTTTATAGGGTCTACTTCTGTTACTATTACATTTGCTCCCATACCTCTTGCTCTCATAGCAACGCCTTTGCCACCCCATCCATAACCTGCTACTACAAAAGTAGAGCCTGCTATAAGTCTATTGGTAGCTCTTAATATCCCATCCAATGTAGACTGGCCTGTGCCGTATCTATTGTCAAACATATGTTTTGTTAGAGCATCGTTGACAGCTATAACTGGGAATTTTAAAGCTTTGTCTTTTGCCATAGCTTTTAGCCTTATTACGCCAGTAGTGGTTTCTTCCATAGCGCCAAAGATTTTTTCTGTTAAATTGGGATAAGCTTTATGGGTTGTTGATATGAGGTCTGCCCCGTCATCTATTAGGATATTAGGTTGTTTGTCTAGCACGGCTTTTAGGTGATTATAAAATGTATCGTTATCCTCGCCTTTTATAGCGAAAACAGGTATATCGTAATCTTTTACCAAAGATGCTGCTACATCATCTTGAGTAGACAAAGGATTTGAGGCAGATAGATATATGTTTGCCCCGCCTTCTTTTAATGTAATCATAAGATTGGCTGTTTCGGTGGTTACATGAAGACATGCTCCTATAGTAATATTTTTAAAAGGCTTCCTTTTTGAAAAATCTTCTCTTATAGATTTTAAAACTGGCATATCAAGGCTTGCCCATTCTATCCTGTC
>CAZTLC010000024.1:2736-12569 GCA_964614295.1 uncultured Aquificaceae bacterium
CTTCTCTTATAGATTTTAAAACTGGCATATCAAGGCTTGCCCATTCTATCCTGTCCTTTCCTTGTTTTGCTAAGTTTATATCTTTTATGTCGTAGTTCACTTATTAAACCTCCTTTTTTATTTTAAAAACACATTTTTCATGGCCTTGTGCTTGGCATGATATTTCTGTGACGCTGTATTTTGTTTGTAAAAGCTCTGTTAAAAAACCACTAAAAAACCCTGCCATAGGTTCGCAAACAGGTTTTTTACTCTGGGGTATCGCCTCTACTAATATTGACCCCTCTACATGTATCTCCATTTTGTCTACAAAAGTTTCCATGAAGGTAATCAATCTTGATGACTCGGCAATTATGGTCAATAAGTCTAATGCCTCTGATAGCTTGTCTGTAGCTACTTCATATCGCTCTTTCAGTGTTATAGCTCCTTTTTTCCCTCCTAACTCTGCTGCTTTTTTCACGAATTTACCTACACCTATGGTATTTAGCTTGAAAAGTTCTTTATAGCCATCTATCAAAGCTGACCTATGAATCAACACTGATTCTCTTTCTATCGCCTCTGCCAGTATTCTAAGGTTATCTTTAAATTCCATATTTCCACCCACTTAATCTATTATATCACTACAACATAACTTCATCATAATCTATGTAATCGTAGGTTTCTCTACTTCTTATAAGTTTATATGCTCCTTTTTCTACAAGTATTTCAGCAGCTCTTGGTCTTATGTTGTAATGACTAGACATTGAAAATCCATATGCACCGGCGCTTAATATAGCAAGATAATCTCCTCTTTCTACTTTTGGAATTTCTCTATCTTGGGCTAAGAAATCTCCAGTTTCACATATAGGGCCTACTATATCAGTCTTTATATAAGACTCTTCTGACTTTTTATAAGTGGGAACTATGTGATGGTAAGCTCCATATATAGACGGTCTTATAAGGTCATTCATACCGGCATCTACTATAACAAAGTGCTTGTGTCCTTTATCTTTGAGAAATTGGACTTCTGTTATTAATATACCAGCGTTTCCTACCATAGATCTTCCTGGTTCTAAGCAAAGCCTTGCTTTTATATCTTTAAAAGCTGGATACACAGCCTCTTTTAAATCTTTGGGATGTGGTTCTTGTTCTTCTGGCTTATATTTTATACCAAGCCCTCCACCTATGTCTATATATTTTATATCAAAATCTTTTATAAGTTGGTCATATAGCTCTCTAATTTTTTCTGAAGCTTCTATGTAAGGAGATATATCTAAAAGCTGTGAGCCTATATGACAATGAATACCTACTATATTTAGATGTTTTAGGCTTTTAGCATATTGATACTCTTTATAAGCGGTTTTGATATCAACACCGAACTTGCTTTTTTTCATACCTGTAGATATATATGGATGTGTTTTTGGGTCTACGTCTGGGTTTACTCTTATGGCTATATTTGCTTTTCTATTTATAGAGCTGGCTATATCATTTAATATATCAAGCTCCATGGAGGATTCTACGTTAAACATCTTTATACCAGCTTCTATGGCCATCTTAAGCTCTTCTACAGTTTTTCCTACGCCTGCATACACAATCTTTGAAGGTTCTATACCAGCTTTTAAGGCTTTTCTAAGCTCACCACCTGATACTATGTCAGCTCCAAAGCCTTCTTCTTTCAGGAGCTTTATTATGCTTAGATTTCCATTTGCTTTTAGAGCGTAGTGAAAATCAGCATCTTTAAAAGCTTCCTTGTAAGCTTTTGCCTTATCCTTTATATAGGAAGCAGAATATACATAAAGCGGTGTACCAAACTCTTTTGCAAGTTCGTTTAAGTCAACATTTTCTAAAAAAAGTTTATTGTTTTTGTACTCAAGATATTTATTGTAGTCTTTTAACATAAAGTCTCCTCTCTAGTAATATAGCAGACTGCTACAGAAAATTCCTTTTCATGAGATATTGATATAAAAGGTTTTAATTTTTTAGTCTTTAGGAAATCGTTTAGATATAGATTATTCAGCCTAACTTCTGGGGCTCCATATTTTGATTTTATTATCTCAAAATCCCTAAAACTAAATTTTTTATTTATAAGTAAAGAAAAAGCTTTTATGGAAGCTTCTTTTGCTGCAAACCTACCCGATAAACACTCTATATTCATCTTACATAGACTAAGCTCGTAATCCGTATAAATCCTATTTAAAAAATGATAACCAAATTTTTCTATAGCTTTGGCTATCCTTATGTTTTTCACTATGTCTATGCCTAACAATCCTCTTGTATCCCTAAGGTTTTTAGCATATTCATCGCTGGACACCAATTGGTGAATGCTGATTGTATTTGATTGATTGACATGAAAAGTATAAGTAGCTTCCAAATAAACCCTACGTTTGAACCCATTATACCAAACAAAAATATGAAAAGAAGTACGCTACCAGACAAAAGCCTCAAGGCTTGATTTAATTTTAAACTCTTTAAAAAATCCATGATTTATACCTCCTTTTTATACTAATACTTCAGAAGCTACTTCTTCGGGATGTGCAATTCTACCCATCACAGCACTTGCGGCTACTACTGCTGGGCTTGCCAAGTAAGCTTCGCTTTGAGGATGACCCATACGACCTGGGAAGTTTCTATTGGAAGTGGATATACACCTTTCACCTTTAGCCAATATACCCATATGACCACCTAAACAAGGACCACAAGTGGATGTACTTACCACACACCCAGCTTCTATAAATATGTCAATAAGACCCTCATGAAGAGCTTGCATATAAACATTTTTTGAAGCTGGTATTACTATACATCTAGTATATGGATGTACCTTTTTACCTTTTAATATGCTTGCTGCTATTCTTAGGTCTTCTATGCGCCCGTTTGTACATGAACCTATAAAAGCTTGGTCGATAGTTATATGTGTGGATTCTGATACAGGATGCACGTTTGATGGTAGATAAGGCCATGCTACCATAGGTTCTAAAGAAGATGCGTCCCATTCATAAGTTTCTATATAGCTTGCATCTTTATCACTTTGGTATATCTTATAAGGTTTTTTTGCTCTTTTTTCTACATACTCTATTGTTTTTTCGTCTGGAGATATGATACCGCTTTTACCACCAGCCTCTATAGCCATGTTTGCGATCGTAAGTCTTTGAGATATGTTTAAGCTTCTTATAGCTTCTCCGTCAAATTCCATAGCTCTATATAAGGCACCGTCAACACCTATTTGACCTATAGTATATAAAATCAAATCTTTACCGCTTACCCATTTGTTCAATGTTCCATAGAAAATAAATTTCATTGATTCTGGTACTTTTAACCAAATCTCACCAGTGGCCATAGCGTAAGCTAAGTCTGTGCTTCCTACGCCAGTAGAAAATGCCCCTATTCCGCCGTAAGTGCATGTATGAGAATCAGCACCTACCACTAAATCTCCAGGCACCACTATGCCGTTTTCCGGTAAAAGCGTATGTTCTATGCCTTCGCCTTCTCCAAAAAACCATTTTATGTTGTGCTTTTTGGCAAAATCTCTAACTATTTTGGCTTGTTCTGCAGATTTTATATCTTTGGCTGGTACAAAGTGAGAGAGTACCAAAGCTATTTTATCTTTATCAAAAACTTTTTCTATTCCATATTTTTCTAAGGTTTTTATAGATAAAGGAGCGGTGACATCATTAGCCATTGCTAAGTCTATTTTGGCTGTCACTAGCTCTCCTGGAAAAACTTCTTTTTTTCCGGCATGCTCTGCTATTATTTTTTCTGTAATCGTATGACCCATATAACACCTCTTAAAAGTTTAGGAGTTTATTTTAACGTATAAACCCTGAAATGTCAACCCTTTGCCATCATATATTTATTACATCTTTATTGATCTCTGGTTCTACAGACTCTTTCTTTTCTAAGGACTCTTCTTGTTTGCAAGAGTTTTTGACCTCTACTCCGTGTAAGCTAAGTATTTCAACAAATTCTTTACAGTCTATTGTCTCTTTTTCTATAAGCTTTTTCACTACGCTACTAAGGGCTTCTTTGTTTTCAGATATAATGCGTTTTGCCTCTTCATAAGCTAAGGTCAAGAGCTTTTGAACTTCTTTATCTATTTCTTTAAGAAGTTCAGGACTTCCTTCCATTGTTGTAGAACCTCCTAAAAATGGATTTATGTTTCTCCTTACTGATATGGGACCTATATTTTCACTCATACCCCAAGTAGCTACTATACGATAGGCAAGGTCAGTGGCTCTTTGAAGGTCATTTTCGGCACCTGTGGTTATCCCATCTTTTCCATAGAAGACTTCTTCTGCACATCTTCCGCCCATAAGTATATGTATTCTGGAGAGTAAATCTGATTTATCGTATATATGTTTATCGTCTATTGGAAGTTGAGTGGTTACACCCAGAGCCATACCCCTTGGAATTATGGAAACCTTGTGTAATGGGTCTGCATTTGGCATCATCAAACCAATTATGGCATGGCCTGCTTCGTGAACTGCTATTTTCTCTTTTTCTTTAGGTGATATTGCCATACCTCTTCTTTCCAGTCCCATCATCACTCTATCTATAGCTTCTTCCAAATCTTCCATGGCGATTAGGTCTTTTCTCTTCCTAGCAGCAAGCAGTGCAGCTTCATTTAGTATGTTTTCTAGGTCAGCGCCTGTAAAACCAGGAGTCGCTCTCGCTATTAACTCTAAGTCAACATCTTGTGATAAGGGCTTATTTTTAGCATGTACTTTTAATATCTCGTATCTTCCTTTTACATCTGGTTTTGGTATAAATATCTGTCTATCAAATCTTCCCGGTCTTAGTAATGCTGGGTCAAGGATATCTGGTCTATTGGTGGCGGCTATAATAAGTATGCCTTCTGAGGTATCAAAACCATCCATTTCCACCAAGAGTTGGTTTAGTGTTTGTTCTCTTTCGTCGTTACCGCCTAAGTTTATAGCACCTCTTGTTCTTCCTACAGCATCTATCTCATCTATAAATACTATACAGGGTGCATTTTTACGAGCTGTTTCAAAAGTATCTCTCATCCTTGCAGCACCAACGCCCACAAACATCTCTACAAAATCTGAACCAGATACAGATATGAAAGGCACATGGGCTTCGCCAGCCAACGCTTTAGCTAAAAGGGTTTTACCTACACCAGGTTCACCATAAAATAAAATACCTTTTGGTGGCCTTCCTCCTAATTTTCTAAATCTGGCTGGGTCTTTTAGGTATTCTATAACTTCTGAGACTTCTTCCTTTACTTCGTCCATACCGGCTACATTATCCAGTTTTACGTTTGGTTTTTCTTCTATATAAACTTTTGCCTTGGATTTTCCAAAAGAAAATGCTCTCGTTGGTCCACCGTTTCCCATCTGTCTCATCATTAAAATCCAGATGCCAGCAAATAAAAGCACTGGAAACCATGATATCAACATAGAGACTAACCAGTTACCACTAGAAGATAGGTCGTTGTTGTTGGTTGGTGATGCGTTTACCTTTACTCCATCTTTTATCATTTCATCTATTATGTTTGTATAGCCTTTTGGTATATAGGTTTCTACTTTCTGACCGTCTTTGGTGTAAGCTATTATCTTATCGCCTTTGATGTCTGCTTCACCTATTTTGTTTTGTTTAACCATGTTTGTAAGAGTTGTTAACGACATTGGTGTTGAGCTTGGTGAGGAGGAGCCTTTTTCCTCAAATAAATTAAAAGCTACTATCATAAAACCAATTATTAAAAACCAAATAAGGATATTCTTAGCAGTTTGCAAATCCACTTACCTCCAATAAGGTGATAAATATAAATTTAAAATAAAATTAAAAATTAGCAATACTTTTCCAGATACTTTCTGCCAAACTGAAACGCTTATCTCTGTCTGGATTTTTATCTAGCTTCCATATGTTTATATCCTCTTCTATCATATCTTTTAGTATATCAGCGTTTGAATACTGAGAAGGTTCTTTGTAGTCAAAGCCATTTAATACAAATCCAATAGGTTTTATATTTTTGCTTTTAAGATAAAAATATGTCAGAAAACTATGATTTAGTGTTCCAAGATAAGCCCTTGCTACTATAATGGATTTAGCGTTTAAGGATTTTATCAAAAAAGCATAATCTATAAGAGGTTTTACTTTTATCGGCACAGATATACCGCCAGCACCTTCTACTATCAATATATCTGATTGTTGTTCTCTTTCCTTTATAGTTTTTATGATTTTATTAACATCTATATCTTTATGCTCATCTAAAGTGCATGCATAGGGGGACATAGGTTTTCTAAAAGTGTATAAGACGTATTCTTGCCATGGTTTACCTAATATTTCACTTATCGTATAGGCATCTTCTGGTTTATCTTCTACTCCAGTTTCTATGGGTTTTAGATAATCTACGTTTATATTTGTATTTTTCAAATACTCTACTAGCAATGAACTTATATAAGTTTTTCCAACGCCAGTATCTGTAGCGCTTACAAAAAATATCATATTTTATTTTTAATAGCTTCTTGTATCTTCCCTATAAAATCTTCTAAACCTGCAACACCTTGTAAGTTTTCATGCTTACTTCTTATGGATACAGTTTTATCTTGAGCTTCTTTATCTCCCAATACTAGTATTATTGGTATTTTCTTTAGCTCATTGTCTCTTATTTTTGCGTTCATCCTTTCCGCTCTATCATCTATGTAAGCTCTTATGTTTTTTGCTTTTAAAAGCTCAAAGACTTCTTTAGCATAGCCTAAATGTCTATCGGCTATTGGTATTATAGCTACTTGTATTGGGGATAACCATATAGGAAAGCTGCCAGCATAGTGTTCTATCAATACGCCTGTAAATCTCTCTATAGACCCTAATAAGGCTCTATGGATGATATAAGGTCTATGTTTTTTGTTGTCTTCTCCTACATAAGTAAGGTCAAAACGCTCTGGTAAGTTGAAATCAAACTGTATGGTAGAGCATTGCCAATATCTTCCTATGGCATCCTTTATTTTTATATCTATCTTTGGACCATAAAAGGCACCGCCTCCTTCATCTATTTCATATGTTTTGCCGAGGGTTTCTAAAGCTTCTTTTAAAGCAGTTTCTGATATGTGCCAGTTTTCTTCTGTACCTATAGCATCCTTTGGCTTTGTAGATATAAATATCTCATAATCTGAAAAGCCAAAATCTTTTAACACATCAAAGGCAAGCTCTAAGGTTTCTTTTATAACACTTTTTACATCCTCTTCTTTACAAAATATATGAGCGTCATCTTGGGTAAATCCCCTAACTCTCATGAGTCCATGCAATACTCCAGACATTTCGTATCTATAAACAGTACCAAGTTCTGCTATCTTTATGGGAAGCTCTTTATGGCTTCTTATTTTTGATTTATATATAGCCATGTGAAATGGGCAATTCATAGGTTTTACATAGTATGTTTCTTCTTCAATCTTCATCTCTGGAAACATGTTTTCTTTGTAATAACTAAGATGTCCACTAGTTTCCCAAAGAGTTGATTTTCCTACGTGAGGTGTGTAAACAAATTGATAATTTAAATCTTTGTGTTTTTTTATCAAATAATCCTCTATTGTTTGTCTTAGTATTGCTCCTTTTGGAAGCCATATTATAAGACCAGGGCCCACTTGCTCGTCTACTGTAAAAAGCTCTAGTTCTTTTCCAAGCCTTCTATGGTCTCTTTTTTTTGCTTCTTCGTAAAATTTTATCTTTTCTTCCAATTCTTTCTCTGTCCAAAAGGCTATACCGTATATTCTTTGAAGCATAGGTTTAGAAGCATCGCCTCTCCAGTAAGCACCTGCTACGGAGTACAGTTTAAAAGCACCTGCTAAGGATGTATTTGGAATGTGTGGACCTCTACACAAATCCGTAAACTCTCCTTGCTCATATACGCTTATCTTGGCATCGTTTGGTAAAGAATGTATAATATCTAACTTATATACTTCTTTTTTGTTTTCAAAAAATGTTAAAGCCTCTTCTCTTGATAATTCTTTTCTTTTTATGTCTAGGCTTCTATTTATTATCTCCCTCATCTTATCTTCTATGATTTTTAAATCATCTTCGCTTATATGATGTCCTTCTACTTCTACATCGTAGAAAAACCCATCCTCAGTAGTAGGACCTATACCAAGATGCACTTTTTCGTCCCCATATATTTCTTTCAAAGCCTGTGCCATTATATGAGCCAAGGAATGTCTTAAGATATCAAGGCTCTCTTTGTCATTTTTTGTAACAAGCCTTAATTTTCCACCGTGATAGATTGGTGTTTGAAGGTCATATATTATACCATCTATTGATAAGCCTATTATCTCTTTTGAATCTTTGTTTATGGTTTTTAAAAGCTCAATACCAATGATTCCTTCGTTTATGTCATAAGTTTTGCCTTCAAATTCTATTACCATATTTTACCTCTCTTTAAACGTTAAATCTAAAATATATTATATCACCGTCTTTTACTATGTAATCTTTTCCCTCTAGCCTTATAAGACCCTGTTCTTTGGCCTTTGTCATGGATTTTACCTTTATATAATCTTCATAATTTATCACTTCTGCTGCTATAAATCCTCTTTCTATGTCTGAGTGTATTTTGCCGGCTGCTTTTTGAGCTTTGGTATTTTGTGGTATGGTCCAGGCTCTTGACTCTTTGGGGCCAGCGGTGAAAAATGTGATAAGTCCTAGGAGTCTATATCCATTTTTTATTACAGAAGAAAGACCTGTTTCTTTAAGACCATATAAGCTAAGTATTTCTTGAACTTCTTCTTTTGACATATCTATCATCTCAGATTCTAATTTTGCACAAACAGGTATCACTGGGGCTTTTTCTTTTTCAGCATATGTTAGAAGCTCGCTGTAGTGTTTATTTGAAGCCGGGTTTTGTATCTCCTCTTCTGAGAGATTTGCCACAAACATCGTAGGTTTTATGCTCAAAAGAAAGAGTTTGTTTTTTGCATAATCTATCTCTTCTTCGCTTAAATCTGCCCTTCTTAAGGGTATTATAGAGTTTAAAATGTCTTCAAATTTTTTTAAATGTTCTAATTCTTGTTTTGCCTCAGTTGAACCGCTTTTTGCCACCTTTTCTAATTTTTGTATAGCTTTTTCTACAGATTCTATATCTTTTGCTATAAGTTCTAAATCTATGATTTCTATATCTCTTATGGGGTTAACACTACCTTCTACGTGGGTTATATTTTCATCTTCAAAGCATCTTACCACTTGAACTATAGCATCTACATTTCTTATATGAGATAAAAATTGATTTCCTAGACCTTCTCCTTTACTCGCCCCTCTTACTAAGCCGGCTATATCCACAAACTCTATAAAAGTAGGTACTATTTTGGCAGAATTTTCTAGTTTCGCTATCTCGTATAATCTTTCATCGGGCACCTCTACGGTGCCTATATTTGGTTCTATGGTGCAAAAAGGATAATTTGCAGCTTGGGCTTTTGCTACTCTAATAAGAGCGTTAAATAACGTAGATTTCCCTACGTTCGGTAAACCGACTATACCACAGCTAAGGGCCATTTATCCTTTTGCTTCCTCTTGTTTTTCTCCTCCTTTTTCCTCCTCTAAAGCTCTTTTAGCACCCTCTATAGCACCGTTGGCAGCTGCTGAAGCTACTTTTATCACGCCTTGAGCTATATTCATAAGTTTTGTGGTTATCTCCTTACCTTTTTCAATAGGTACTTCCACTATACTTTTGCTTTCTTTGTCAAGCCCAAGCTCTTTTTTTATCTTGGCTATCTCCTCTTCCAAGTTCTCAATGGCCTTTTTTACATCTACTTTCTCTTCCATAACTTACCTCCTTTTTATATTATAAGCTATAAACTATAAAATGTGCATGTGATTAAGCATCAATAATATCGCTTAATTTGTGAGCTATATTTCCTTGC
>CAZTLC010000025.1:0-3448 GCA_964614295.1 uncultured Aquificaceae bacterium
GTGGTGCCCTCTTTTACCTCTACCGTTAGATTAAACCCATGAATCTGGGCGATGGCTTTTACGATGGAAAGTCCAAGACCAAGACCTCTTTTGTCTTTGGAGACCCTGTAAAAGCGTTCAAATATGAGAGGTATGTCTTCTTCTGGTATACCTGGTCCAAAATCTTTTACATATATACAATCTCCTGTGTATCCAAGGATTATGTCTTTGTCGGAGTATTTTATGGCGTTTTCTAAAAGATTTTTTACAGCTATTTTAAGATAGTGCTGGTCTGCTATCCATGTATCTTGGCTTTTAATATCAAGAATGATATTTCTATTTTGAATAGAAAATTCCTCTTTTAACTGGTGAAGAACTGATGCTATATTAACTTTAGTTTTGGTGATAGGTATATTTGATTCTAGTCTTGCCAAAGCCAAAAGGTCTTCTGTAAATTTGCTAAGGATATCAGTTTGTTTATAGACTTTTTTAAGCACTTCAAACACTTCATCCTCTTGATAGACCCCTGTTAATACGAACTCTATCTGGGCTTTTATATAGCTTATTGGTGTTTTAAATTCGTGAGATACATCTGCTATAAAGTCTTTTTGGATTTTTATGGTGTTGTTTAATTTTTCTACCATGTTTTTAAAAGCCCTAAACATGATACCAAACTCATCTTTAGAGGTGCTATCTGGTATATGTATGTCTATGTTTCCAGCATATATCTGTTCGGATATCTTTGTTATATCATCAAGCTGTTTTAGTATCCTGTTTAAGATTGTATATATACTAAGCACCGAAAATATTACCACTCCTATTGTGAGCAATGTTAACATATAAACAAAACGCTCTACAACCTTATCTATCTCCCTTAGCCTTCCTATTACCACAAAATAAACATCCTTTGTCTTTTTAACAATATAAGCGTATTTTTCTCCGTTTTCTTCAAAAGTACCCATAGGTTTTTTCAAAAATGTACTTAAAATCTCACGATTTAAAGGAATGGGTTTTTCTGAATCTTCAAAAGAGCCAACGCTCACAACGCTACCGTTTAAAGAGAGTACGGCAGCAGTTATATTCTCAGAGGTGATATCATCTATCATGTCTTTTGCCTCTTTAGTAAGATTGTTGGAATATATAGAATAAAACTCTATCACAGGTTTTGCTTGGTTGTTTAAATATGTGTACATATAGTTTATAAGGATTTTATGAAGGAAAAAGGACGTGCTTATGGCTACAAAACCCATGCTAAATATTACCAAAAAACTAAAAAGCGTAATAAGCTTAAGTCTAAAGCTTGATATATTATTAAACCATAGCATTAAATAGTTTGTTTTTCTTCTTTTACTTCATAGCATTCTATTTCATCTTTTACTTTTATATCGTTGTAATTTTCAAGCTTTATACCGCATTCGTAACCCCTTGCCACTTCAGCTACGTCTTCTTTGAAACGCTTTAGAGATTCTATCTTACCATCGTATATTACAACACCGTTTCTTATTAGTCTTGCCCTTTGATTCCTTACTATTTTGCCATCCAGCACATAGCATCCAGCTACCACCCCAGCCCCTTTTACTTTGAATGTGGCTCTTACTTCAGCAAGACCTAGCGTTACCTCTTTCTTCGTAGGAGATAGCATACCGCTTATAGCTTTTTTCACATCATCTAAAAGCTCGTATATAATGCCGTAAACTCTTATATCTATTTTTTCTCTTTCAGCAGATTCTTTGGCTTTTGTATCTGGTCTTACGTTAAAACCAAGGATGATAGCTTTAGCTGCTTTTGCTAACATCACATCCCCTTCTGTTATAGAGCCCACACCCTCGTGAATGACTTTTATACCTACCTCTGAAGTTTTTATATCGGATAGTGATTTCTTGATAGCTTCTAAAGAACCAACAGCATCTGCTTTTACTATAAGCCTTAACTCTTTAACTTCACCTTCTTTAATCTTTTTAAATACATCATCTAAAGATATACCGACATCCTTGTTTTTCTCTTGTTCTTTTGCTAGCTTTCTTCTTTCGGCAAGCTCTTTGGCTTGTTTTTCAGAGTCTACAACTTTTAATGTATCACCGGCTTCTGGCACTTCTTCAAATCCTATAATTTCAACTGCCATAGAAGGGGTGGCTTGTTTAGACCTGTGGCCAAAACTATCCATCATAGCTCTTACTCTTCCATAGGTAGAACCTACTACGAATATATCTCCTACCTTTAGGGTGCCTTCCGTTATAAGCACGGTAGCTACAGGCCCTCTTTGTTTGTCTAGTTTAGATTCTATAATGCTACCTTTAGCTTTTTTATCTGGATTTGATTTTAACTCTAGCATATCTGCCACAAGCATAACCATCTCAAGGAGTTCATCAACTCCTTTTCCTGTCTTAGCAGATACATCCACAAATACTGTATCCCCGCCCCATTCTTCTGGTATTACACCAACCTCAGACAATTCTCTTCTCACCCTTGATGGGTCCGCCCCGGGCTTATCTATTTTGTTCACAGCTACAATGATAGGTACATTAAAAGCTTTGGCATGATTTATAGCTTCTATGGTTTGAGGCATCACTCCGTCATCAGCCGCTACTACCAATATAGCTATATCTGTTACCTGAGCGCCTCTAGCTCTTAAACTAGTAAAAGCTTCATGACCAGGGGTATCTAAAAATGTTATTACTCTTCCGTCTTTGGTTTTTACCATTGATGCGCCTATATGTTGAGTTATGCCACCTTTCTCTTTCGCTGCTACGTTGGTTTTTCTTATGGTATCAAGCAAGGTTGTTTTTCCATGGTCTACGTGACCCATTACCACCACTACTGGTGGGCGCGGTTTTAGTTTAGATGGGTCTTCTTCTACCTCTTCCTCTTCTTCTAACGTTGCTTCTGGTTTTTTAATCTCAGCCAGATATCCAAATTTTTCTGCTATTTTAACGGCCAGGCTTGGGTCTATATTTTGATTTATAGTTACCAAGATGCCTTCTTGAAAAAGCTCTTTTATAACTTGATTAGGGCTAACACCGATGAGTTCAGAAAACTCTCTCACAGAGATGACGTCTGGTATTTCAACTATCTTTACCTCTTCTTCAATGTTTTTCTCTTCTTTTGATTGTGATTTTGGAGCTTCTTTTTTAGATTTTTGAGAAGATTTTGCTTCTTTTTTGTCAAAATTTGATAAAATCGCCTCTTTTATTTGTTTTTCTAAGGTTTCGACTGGCTCTTTTGTTTCTTCCTTATTTTGATTTTGTTGTTTTTGAACAGCCTGGTCGCTTGTTAAAACTTGCTGTATTTGTTCTTTGGGTTCTGGTGTTGACTCAACTTTTTCTTCCATGGGTTTTTGCGCCTCTTTTAACTCTTGTGGAGCTTCTTTTTTAGCTGTAATGGGTTCTGATTGTTGAGTTATAATTTCTTGTTTTGGTTTTTCCTTTGGCTGTTCTTCGGTAATAGTTTGATTCTCCTCTTTTATAGTAGG
>CAZTLC010000025.1:3548-12252 GCA_964614295.1 uncultured Aquificaceae bacterium
CTTCTTTTTCCGCTTTTAACGGCTCTTCTTGCATGGTGATTTCTGAAAGCTCATAATACTCCACTAGAAAATCTTTATCTTCTTCTTCTATATATTGGGTTATTTGGGATATGTTTTTGCTGCGCCATTCTCTTAGTACGTTTTTAACATCGTCTATCCTATCTTCTAAACCATAAGCTTCCACAAAGTCCTTTAATCTTATTCCGCTTCTTTTCTTTGACATACTAATATTATACCTGAAAATGTAGATAATTATTGCAGTTTGTAAGAATGATTAAATGGAGTCGACGGGACTTGAACCCGTGACCTCCGACATGCCATATCGGCGCTCTCCCAACTGAGCTACGACCCCTAAATAATCCTAGGTATATTTTACATCAACTTTTGCTTGTTTTCAAGTTTTTTTCTTTCTTGTCTGTATACATCTTCAAAATCATTTTTTGTTCTATCTTTTAGCTTTTCCAAAAGCGCTTTTCGTCTTTTCATTTCCTCAGAGACTAAAGCTTTGCTCTCTTGTTTAAGAGTTCCTATGAGATGTTCGTAGGCCATAAAAAACCTCCTTTTTAAATTTCGTATAAGTATATATATAACGAATATATCATTTTGCAATGATTAAGTGATAAACATCAGATATCAGATTTTTTTTAATATGAAAAGCCCCAAAACGGGGCGGTTATTGTTGTTAAGCTATAAAGTTTGCTTTGAATTTGTCTAAAGCGGTTTTTAGCTTAGCCTTTACAGAATCATCTATGGCTTTTTTGGTTTTCAATTCATCCAATAAATCTTTGAAGTTTGCATCTAAGAATCCATAAAGTTCTATCTCAAACTTTCTTACAGAAGATACTGGTATATCGTCAAGATAGCCGTTTGTACCAGCATATATAGCTATAACTTGCTTTTCTACTGGTATAGGACTATAAGGACCTTGCTTTAAAAGCTCCACCAATCTTAATCCCCTATTTATCGTATCTTGAGTGGCTTTGTCCAAATCTGAGGCAAACTGCATGAAAGCTTCCAATTCTCTAAACTGTGCCAAATCAAGTCTCAAAGTACCTGCCACTTGTTTCATGGCTTTTATTTGAGCGCTACCACCGACCCTTGATACAGAAAGACCCACGTTTATAGCTGGTCTTATACCTTTGTTGAAAAGGTCGGGCTCCAAATAGATTTGACCGTCTGTGATAGATATGACGTTTGTAGGTATGTAAGCGGATACATCACCAGCTTTTGTTTCTATAATTGGCAAAGCTGTTAGAGAACCTGCTCCAAGTTCATCACTCAACTTGGCTGCCCTTTCAAGAAGCCTAGAGTGTAGATAAAACACGTCACCTGGGTAAGCTTCTCTACCCGGTGGACGCCTCACCAACAAAGATAGCTGCCTATATGCTTCAGCATGTTTTGAAAGGTCATCATAAACTATAAGGGCATGCTTGCCGTTGTCTCTAAAATATTCGCCTATTGTACAGCCTGTAAATGGTGCTAAATATTGTAAAGGAGCAGGGTCTGTAGCAGAAGCTACCACAACGGTAGTATATTGCATAGCTCCTTCTCTTTCAAGAAGTTCTATGATGCGTGCCGTTGTAGATTTCTTTTGACCTATAGCCACATATATACAATAGACATCCGTATCTCTTTGATTTAATATGGTATCTATAGCAACGGTGGTTTTGCCAGTGGCTCTATCACCTATTATTAGCTCTCTTTGTCCTCTGCCTATTGGTATCATAGCATCTATAGCTTTAATACCAGTTTGAAGAGGTTCATGAACCGATTTTCTCTTTACTATACCAGGTGCTATCTTTTCTATAGGGCTTCTATGCTTTGCATTGATAGGCCCTTTTCCATCCAAAGGATTGCCAAGTGGATCTATCACTCTACCTACGAGCTCCTCACCTACCGGAGCATCCAATATCCTACCAGTACGTTTTACTATACTTCCTTCCCTTATACCAGATTCCGAACCTAAGATAATGATACCGACGTTGTCCTCTTCAAGGTTAAAAGCAAGTCCAGCTTCGCCACTGTCAAACTCCAAAAGCTCGTTGGCCATTACGTTGTCTAAGCCATAAGCTCTTGCTACACCATCACCTACCGCATATACTACACCCACTTCTTCCATCTTTATATCTGTTTCAAAACTTTGAAGCTGGGACTTTAAAATCTCTAACGCATCATCATAAGCAAGTGTCATATCTCACACCCTTTTATCAAGGATATCCTTGATGCTGGTATTTTTAACCCGCCTTTTCTAAGCATGAGAGTCATCCCAGCTGGCGGCTTTTACCCTCATGCTATGTTTATAAGCTTTTAACTTTGTTAGATAAATTTTGCAAAACTGTTTTCACAGAAGTATCAAGTACCAATCCAGAGAGCCTTAGTTCAAACCCACCTATCAAAGAGTTGTCAACAGCTATCTTGGGTTCTATCTTCCTATTTAACATCCTTTCAACCCTTTGTATTATCTCAACTATAAGCTCTTTTGGAGGTTCTTTGGCAAATATCAATTTGCCTTTATAAACTGCCATTATCTTCTCTGCTTCGTAATCAAAGAGTCTTTTTATCTCGTTTATTATACTAAGAAGATTTAAATCCACAAGTTCATCTACGAAAAACTCAATTTCTTTAGGTATATTTCCTTTTTGTATGAGGTCTTTGATAAAGGATTTTTTCTTTTGATTTGGCACAAAGGGTGACAATATGAAATCTCTAAACCTCGGCTCTTTTCTATAAAGTATTCCTAAAAGCCCTAAAAAATCGGATACAGCGCTAAGAGATTCTTTGTCTTTTGGTACAGAGGATATGATTTTTTTTGCAAGCTTTCTAGTCAAATCTTTATTAACTCTCATTTGCCTAACCTCTCAAGCTTTGACTTTATATAAGAGATTTCTACATTTTCATCTTTGAAAGCCTCTTTTAACTTGTTTTCTGCTTTTGATATCAAAGATGAGCTAAGACCAGATAGAAGTTGAGATTTTAATCTGTTGGTTTCTACTTCTACCATCTCTTTACCCATTTTTTCTATATTTTGAGCTATCATCTTTGCATGAGCTATTATCTCATCGTATTGTTCTTTTGCAAATACTCTTTGGTTTTCAAGGATTTTCTCGTATTTTATCTTTGCCTGTTCTACCTCTTTTTTTGCCAAAGAAACGGCTTCTTCGTTTGAACGGAGCTTTCCTAATGGTTCTTCTACTTGAGCTACCAAGGAATTATAAGCTTTTATAAACATATCTTTTATCTGTTTGCCAGCAAATTTATAAACTATAGCAAAGAAAAGGATGATATTTACTGCTTTCCATATGTTCTCAAATACATAATTTGACATACCTTACCCCTTTATAACTTTTTCTACCAAAGATTCTACCAAAGTATCCAAAGAAGCTTCCAAAACTTTTTTCTGCTCTTCTAGCTCTTTTTTTATCTTTTCTATACTGGTTTTATATTCAAGCTCTGCTTTTTCTTCTGCTTCTTTTAATATCTTTTGTTTTTCCTCGTTGGCTTTTTTAATAGCTTCTTCTAAAATCTGTTCTGCCTCCTTTTTAGCTCTCTCTAAGATTTCTTGGGCTTCTTTTAAAAGAGCTTCTCGCTCTTTGACTAAGGCTTCTGCCTCTTCTAAGGTTTTGTTGGCTTGATTTTCTCTTTCTTTAGCTATAGCAAGATAAGGTTTTAATACGACATAGTTTACCACAAATACAAACACCAAGAAAAGTGCCATCTCCACAAAGAGAGTTTCATTAGGTATTACTCCTATACTCATACTAAGCCTCCATTGGAAATTTATTATAACATAAGATAATCTTATTTGTAATGTTGTTTTATTGGTAAACCTTTTATAATTAATGTTATGTATTTGGCTTTTAGGATATTGAAAAATCCTTATCTAAACGCTATCTTATTTGTAATCTTATGTTTTTTGCCCATCTATTTTTCTAAAAGCCCAAAAACCTTTGAAGGGATAAAAATAGAAAAAGTAGATATAAAAAATGCAAAAATCCAAAGAGGGCATACCACAGCAATTATTTATACTGTGCTATCATCAGACCCTAAGACTCTAAATCCTGTGCTTGCTCAAGAGACTTCTTCCACAGATGTTATATCACCTCTTTTTAACGGTCTTACAAAACTTGATTTAAAAGATATGAGTGTAAAACCAGCACTTGCCTCTTCTTGGAAAGTGTTAAATGACGCTAAAACCTACATAGTATATCTTAGAAAAGGTTTAAGATGGTCTGATGGAAAACCTCTTACCGCCTACGATGTAGTCTTTACCTACAACGATATATACTATAACCCGCATATCCCAAACTCAATAAAAGATACACTTTCTGTGGATGGCAAACCTTTCAAAGTAAAAGCTTTAAATGAATATACTGTTGAGTTTGAACTACCTCATAGGTTTGCCCCCTTCTTACAAGCTATAAGCGCCCCTATATTACCAAAGCATATTTTAGAAAAAGCTATAAAACAAAATACCTTCAATACCTTTTGGAGCGTCTCTCAAAAACCTTCTCTGATAGTAGGTTCTGGTCCTTATAAACTCGTTAAATACGTAAAAGGCCAATACGTAGAATACGAAAGAAATCCTTTTTATTACAAAAATCCTCTACCTTATATAAAACGTATCAAGGCTTTTATAATTCAAGATAAAAACATAGCTCTTATGCAGTTTTTGGAAGGAAATATATCTTATGTTGGATTATCTCCAGATGACTTATCATATTTTGCTTTAAACAAGCCCAAAACCCCAGTGGTTGTATATGATTTAGGAGATACTCCCACCACCACATTTATAACTTTCAACCAAAATCCACATGCGGATATACCAAGATACAAGCTAAAATGGTTTCAAAACAGGCTTTTTAGAGTGGCTATCTCTTATGCTATTGATAGAAAAGCTATAGCCTCTATGGTTTATAACAACATGGCAAGCCCTCTATACAGCCCCATCACCCCTGCCAATAGGCCTTACTATGAGAATGGCTTATTTAAAAAGTATCCTTTTGACTTATCAAAAGCCAAAAAACTCCTTTTAAAAGCAGGTTTTTATTACAAAAACAATAAACTTTATGATAGATATGGACATAGAGTAGCGTTTAGCCTTATAACAAACTCCGATGCCCAAGATAGAAAATATATAGGTGCTATTGTAAAAGAAGACTTGGAAAAGATAGGTATAAAGCTTATATTCCAACCTATAGATTTTAACTCTTTGGTATCTAAACTAACAACTCCACCGTACAGATGGGAAAGCGTTTTGATAGGGCTTACCGGTTCTATAGACCCAAACGACGGAAAAAACGTTTGGTATTCAAGTGGCTCTTTACATATGTGGCATCCTTTGGAGAAAAAACCAGCCACCTTATGGGAGCAAGAGATTGATAGACTATTTGACGAAGGGGCAAAAACCACAGATATAAAAAAACGTATAGATATCTATAGGGCTGCTTTTTATCTTATACAGTACTATGAACCGATGATTTTTATAGTAACCCCTAAAAGCCTAATATCTTCAAAAGATTATATGAAAAACTTCTATCCTACCGTTTGGGGCTTTTATAAAAAAGATTATATGTATAGGATTGACAAAGGTTTTTGATTGTATTATCATATAGATATTATGCAACAAGAGAAAAAATACGGTGAAATTGAGATAGAAAAGGCTACTTTAGAGCCTTGGGATAACCCAGCCAAAGAAAACGACTATATCATAGAGATGTCTTTTCCAGAATTTAGCTGTCTTTGCCCTAGATCTGGTTATCCAGATTACGCTATCATAAAAATAAGATACATACCAAGCGAGTATATAGTGGAGTTAAAATCTTTAAAACTTTGGCTAAACTCTTTTAGAAACCAGTATATCTCTCATGAGGCAGCCACCAATACCATCTACAATAAACTCTTTGAGCTTTTAAAACCAAAATTTTTAGAGGTTATAGGAGATTTTCATCCAAGAGGAAACCTTCACACCGTTATAAGAGTAAGGTCTGACAAAAAATATGATTGAATGCTTATAAAAGGGATTTACTTAGATAGATATATAATCTTAAAAAGAATAAAAGATACTTTTAAGATAGTAAAAGACCAAGAACGTATAGACTATGCTGTAATGGTTTTGCCACCTAAAGATGTGTTGGTAATACTAAAACAAGATGCTTATCTAGAAAACACACTTGAAATATCAGGATATAAGTTTTTAACTAAAAGACCCATTGATTTTGAAGCAGAGGATATATGGGTATTTTCGCTTTTAAGAGCCTTAGAGCTTATGCAATACGACAATGTATATATAGTGTTTGAGGATAGTCCATATTATGTTCTTTGTAGAGTAGAAAATAGTACCCTTACATACTATGAGGTATTTTTTGACAAGGATGAGCTAAACTTGAAATTAAACACATTAGAAGGCGATATTGTTTTTGATATAGAAGATATCCATACAAACAATCTAAGAATACTTCCCCTTCTATATATCCAAAAAGGAGAGCTTTTGGCTTTTGGCGGTGCTTTAAAAAAAATAAAGGATAGATTTTATAAAAATGATGTTATATCATTGAAAAAGTTAAAAAAAGAACTTATAAACATAGCTTTTTTGAGTGTGGCTATTATCTTTGGATATATTGTATTTAGTTTTTCAATAAACTATCAGACAAATATCCTAAGACAAAAAGAGGAAAAGATATTTGAAAGAGCATTTCCAGATACTCCCATAGTAGATATAGGAGAGCAGGTAAAGGCTTTGATGATTCCCAAAGATAGTTTTAGAGTTTCAAAGCTTTTATTGAAAGCGTATAGCAATTTACCTTCCGATGCAAAAGTGTATGAGTTATTTTATAAAAATGATACTCTCAGTGTAAAATCGGAGGTAAACTCTTATGAAGTGAAGACATTAGAAAATATCACATTCTCAAGGGCTTTACCATCAAACTTAGTAGAGATAACCCAAACATGGACTTTAAAAAGATAGATTTATATAAGTATAAACTATTTTTGTATAAAACAAGATATGTATATTATGGGTTATTTTTTATAGGTATGATGGTTGTGATTTTTAATAGCATAGCAAATAAGAAAGAGAACCTTTACAACAAGATAGCGGAGTACGAAAACATAAGCTTTCTTATCAAAAATGGTAAACCAAAGACAAAAACCTTAAATGAAAACTATATAAGGACAGTTTTTTCAAAAGCAAACATAGATTATATAAAGTATGTAAATGGCACTTACAACGTGAAAGCTTCAAATGTAAATATAAACACCCTTGCAAATATAGTATATCAGATAGAAGATGATGGGTTTAAGATAAACTTTTTAAAAGCGCAAGACTATACAGGCAAACAAGATTTTGACATTCACATGGAGATAAGTCCATGAAAAAGCTGTATGTAAGCCCAATTGTCTTGATGCTGAGTGTTGGCATTGTATTTATAAGTTTTATAGCTTTTTATTATAATCTTAAAAGCCTAAAATACGTATTAAACCAAGAGGTTCCAACACTCTCAAGCCATTTTAACAAAGACATGCTCTTAAAAGCTGTAGAAAAGTTTAACCTAGGTCAAAATGCTACAAGTATAAAAGCTTCAAACTCAAGCATGTTGGTTTTGGCTATAGCTTATAGCGAAAATCCAGCTTATTCTATGGTGCTTGTAAAATCAAGCTGTGGCAAGAAGGTGCTTATGATAGGAGATGAGTTTTGTGGTTTTACCATAGAAGAGATTAAACCTTTTTATATAATAGCTGGCAATAACGGCAAAGCTATCACTTTAAAACTTTCAAAAGGCGAGGCTTTTAAAGGGGGTAATGCTTCATATAACAGTGGCGGGCTTCCTTCTCTAAAAGAACTTTTATCAGAAAATCAAAATACCTTTATCATAAATAGAAACAAGCTTCTTGAGATAACCTCAAACCCTTACAAGATGTTTAGCGATATAGACCTTGTTCCTACGTCAAAAGGCTTTATGTTTAAAAGCGTAAAACCAGGCTCTTTGTTCTCGCAGATGGGTATAAAACCAGGAGATATACTAGTATCTATAAACAACGAAACGCTAAATTCTCCAGAGGATGCCTTTAGAATCCTTGGGACTTTAAGAAACAGCGATAGTTTTAGTGTAAAAATACTAAGGAACAATAAACCTATGATGCTTTATTACAAAGTAGATTAAAGGAAAAACCTTATAGAGGCTATGCCGTAAACCCCAGTTTTTAAAACATCATCAAGATTTTCCTTTGTGATGCCCCCAAGTGCAAAAATAGGTTTATCTATGGAATTTACTACATCTTTTAGATAGTCTAAACCAAGAACTTTTGCGTTTTCATGACTTTTGGTAGGGAAAATAGGACTTAGTGTGATGTAATGAGCCCCTTTATCAAAAGCCTCAAGAGCATCTTCTTTAGAATGAGCAGAGTAGCCAATTAGCATATCCTTACAGATTTTTTTTGCAACAGATACATCTATAGCATTTGCAGGAAGATGTACCCCATCAGCTTTTACCGCCATCGCAATATCAAATCGCTCATTTACAATAAACAAAACCCCGTAAGAGGATGCTATATCTTTTAAACCTAAAGCGTATTCGTAAAAGTACTTGCCTTTTAGAGCTTTAGCTCTAAGCATAATATCAGGATGATATTTTTGCACCACGTTTTTGGCTTTCTCTAAAACATCCTCTTTATAAACATCTACATCTACTATAGCAAGATATTTGGA
>CAZTLC010000026.1:0-11834 GCA_964614295.1 uncultured Aquificaceae bacterium
ATAATGCAAGTGCTAAATAAATATTATAATAAAATATATGGATAGAAGACCTAGAAGACTGAGAGCAAATGAAACAATAAGAGAGCTTGTAAGAGAGACTACCCTTGCTATAGATGATTTTATCTACCCCCTTTTTATAACTCATGGAGAAAATATAAAAGAGCCAATAAGTTCTATGCCAGGGGTTTATAGATTTTCAATAGATAAGGTATTAGAGGAGATAAAAGAGTGTCTTAATCTTGGTATAAAAGCTTTTATACTTTTTGGAATACCAGAGAAAAAAGATGAAGAGGGCTCTGATACATGGTGTGATAGCGGCATTATACAACGCTCTCTTGATGCTATAAAGCAAAAGTATCCAGAAGCGTATCTTATAACAGACGTATGTTTTTGTGAATACACTTCACATGGGCATTGCGGTGTAATAGTCAACAACGATGTGGATAATGATATTACGTTAGAAAACATTAAAAAGCAAGTAATATCTCATGCAAAGCATGGCGCTGATATGGTAGCCCCTTCTGGTATGATGGATAATATGGTAAAAGCAATAAGAGAAGCTTTAGATAGTGCTGGTTTTTACAAAATACCTATCATGGCATATTCTGCTAAATATGCATCAAAATTTTATGGGCCCTTTAGAGATGCCGCTGATTCAACACCTTCTTTTGGAGATAGAAGAACATACCAAATGGATCCTGCCAACAAGAGAGAAGCAATCTTAGAAATGGATATAGATTTTGAACAAGGTGCTGATATTATTATGGTAAAACCAGCATTAGCTTATCTTGATATAATACACATTGCTAAACAGCGTTACAACGTACCCATAGCTGCTTACAATGTCAGTGGTGAATACTCTATGGTCAAAGCCGCGCATAAACTAGGATATATCAACGGCATAGACGTTATGAACGAGATGCTTCTTTCTATCAAAAGAGCTGGTGCTGATATCATCATCACATACTTCGCAAAAGAATATATACTTCAAAAGTTTATAGAATAAGTTAGGTTTTTTAAGGCTTTTTATAAAATCTAAATTTCAAAGAAATACCTCTTAAAGTAGTGTAAAACACTGGTAAAACCAAAAGAGACAAAAATATGCCTATGAAGAGCCCGCCCATAACAGATATAGCCATATTTTGAATCACCTCTGTGCCTCTTCCTATAGCAAGAGCTATTGGCAAAAACCCAAGAACATCAGCTACCATAGTCATAAGAATAGGCCTAAAACGTTTTTTACAAGCATTTAACATAGCCTCTTTGTGTGATATATTTTCTTCAAGTTCTTTGTTGTAATAATCAAATATGAGTATTCCATTGTTTACAACAACGCTTAAAACCAAAAGCATACCCATAAAAGAAGTAACGTCCAATGGTTTACCAGTTAAAATGAGAGCCAAAAACACTCCTACCACAGATAAAGACAGAACAAATATAACAGACAAAGCCTGTAAGAAAGAACCAAATTGAAATATTAAAAGCGCCAAAACTATGAGTATAGAAAAAGCTATCACTGTAAACATCTCTTTGAAAGATTGCTGTTGTTCTTTATAAAAGCCTTCTATTGTATAATAATATCCTTGGGGCATTACAATATTATCCAAAACTTTTCTTAAAACTTTTATGCCAAGTGCCAAATTTTCGTGATGCATCTTTGCTCTCACCACAGATACATTTTGAAGGTTTCTTCTTGTTATACCTGGTACATTTTCTTCAAATTTTATATGTGCCACCAAAGAAAGAGGTATATACATATGCTTTTTGGGAGAATATATATTTATGTCTTTGATAGACTCTTCGCTTGGATTAAAAGGCTCATAAGCCCTTATAAATATCCTTTCCTGACCTTTTAGATAGTTGGTAATAGTGATACCCCAAAGGTGTAATTTTAATGTATTCACCACATCATCATAAGTAATACCATAATCAGAATAAGCATTTTTCTTCAAAGAAACATAATAATAAGGTCCATAAAACAATGTCTTTAAGTTAACCTCTTTAAAGATGGGCTCTTTGGCTATTTTATTCCTTATTTCTTCTCCTAGCTTTACAAGGGTTTCTGGGTCAGAACCGTGTATTACGACAGAAAAAGGAGCGTGTTGGCCAGTGATATCACCAAGTCTATCCCGCAATACTTGAGCCATATCAAACTCTTTTAGAACATGTATCTTTGCATCTACTCTTTTTCTTATCTCCCTCATTACATCAAATATAGATTTGTTTCTATTGTCTTTTAAAGTTATAAGCATATCTCCTTTGTTGGTAGGATTTCTTGGTTGCCCCAACGAAGCTCCTATTCTTACAGAGTAGTGTTTTACTTCAGGGATAGAGGCTACTATCTTCTCTATATGTCTTACTATCTGATAAGTATTTTGGGCTGATGCTCCTGAAGGTCCTGTAAAATCAAGTACAAACATACCCTCATCCCATTCTGGCAAAAACCCAGTTTTCATGCTTTTATAAAAACCAAGCGATGTTAAAAACAATAAAGCCACTATCAAAATACTAATATTTTTTCTTTTATAAAAAGCACTAAAAATCTTTTGATAAATATCGGTGAGTTTCAATAACCAGTTTGGTTCTGGTTTTACCACTTTTGGTATCGCCATATAAGCTATTGACGGAGTTATTGTCATAGAAACAAACTGTGATATTAAAAGCGCTAAAATAACCGCCAAAGCCAGTTCTTTAAAAAATGTACCTATTATACCAGATAAGAAAAATAACGGAGCAAAAACGCTTACAGAAGTAAGAGTAGCCAGTGTCATAGGTTTTAATATCTCAGAAGAAGCATCTATCACGGATTCTAATTTAGGCCTTGGCTTGTTTATATTTTTTTCTATGTTTTCCATTACCACTATAGCGTGGTCCACCAATGCACCTATAGAAGCTGCCAGACCACCAAGACTCATCAGATTTAGGCTTCCATGCAGTATATACATAAAAAGCAATGCACATAAAATACTTACTGGTATCACTACAGCCGTAAGAAAAGAAAGTCTCACGTTGTTTAAGAAAATAGCTATCACCACCAAAGTGATTAAGGAACCCATCAAAATAGCATCTATAACGCTTCTTATAGAAGAGCTAATAAAATCTGTAACATCAAACCATTTTATGATATGAGTATGGGGAGGAAGTTTTAATGTTTTTAAGGTTTTATCTACTTCGTGCACTATTTTTATAGCATTTGCATCGTTAGTTCTATGTATGTTAAATATCACAGTAGAAGGATATCCATCAACATTCACATAGGATAGCATAGGATAATGACCTTTCACTACAGAAGCAATATCCCCAAGGGTGATGGTTTGGTTGTCATAATAAATCGGGATATTCAATATATCTTGCTCATCTTTTGGTGTCTGGATACCAAATACTAAGATAGAAAAGTTTTTTTGATTATACTCTCCTATAAAATGATTTTTAGTATAGTTTTTGATATCGTTTAAAATCACTTCTATAGGTATATTTAGTTTTTGTATTATAGAAGGATTTAGCACTACATCCATAGTACTGTAAGTATCGCCTACCGTTTCAACTTCATAAACACCTCTTATAGATAAAAGTGCTGGCTTTATCGTGTATCTTACTATGTTGCTAAGCTCATTTACTGGAAGTTCTCTAGATACCAAAGCGTATCCAGCTATAGAATAAGCGCTTGGTCCCATCAATCTAACATCAAAACTTGCCTTTACTCCCATATCCATCTGGAGTTCCGATATCTTGGACATTATCATCTGATAGGCTCTATAGGGATTTGTATTTGGGCTAAAATACACATTTAGCATTACTAAGCCAGGGCCAGTCCTAGACCTTACATCTGTCACACCTTCTACAGATTTTATACCTTGTTCCATAGGAATAGTGATATCGGATAGTGTCTTTTGAATTGGCTCATAGTTGGCATTTACCGTAATAACAACCCTTGGATATACAACATTTGGAAATATATCTTCAGGTAGCCTAAAAGAAAGCATATAACCAAGCACAGATAAAACACCAAATATTATGAAAAAAGCGTATCTATTTTTTATGGCAAAACTAACAAAAGACCTCATCTAATCTTTTCACCATCTTTTAACAACTTGGCACCTTTGCAAACCACAGAGTCACTATTTATTCCAAATACTATATAGTAATTTCCTATATTACCTAAAACCTTCACTGGTATATTTTTTGCTATATTTCTTTCTCTTACAAATACGCTAGGCCTGTTGTTATAAAGCACTAAAGCACTTGATGGTATCTTTTGCCCTTGTATCGTTTTTACAATAAAAGCTTTTAAACTATTTCCAGGGTTTTCGTAAGAAAGTATAGGAAGTATTACAGCAAGCCTTGACTTATCATCTTGAAAAGCGTTTATAGGATAAAATTTATTTTCAAATAAAATCTTATCTTCTTTAGTAAGTTTCATATTAAAGGGTATAAAAAACTCTCCGTAGAGTCTCTTAGCGCTTATAAAGGCTATAGGAGCACCAGGGTTTATGTTTGTACCCTTAGGTATTACGTTTGACACTATACCGTCAAAAGGAGCTTTTATAACACCGTAAGAGGCTTCATCCTCTATTGATTTTTTTAAATATATGTTTCTGTTTAGTTCACCATTAGCCAACGCCAAATCTGTTTTTATTTGAGAGTATTCTTGATAAGACATAGAACCAAGTTTATATAGCTTTTTTGCTCTTTCATAACGAGATTCGTAGTATTTTAGTTTTCTTTTAAGAGATTCTATATCTTGGGCTATAGCCATAGCTTTATCTTGATATACTTTCGTATCAATTATAGCTATCACCTGACCTTTTCTTACTACATCCCCATTTTTCACGTAAACAGCTTTTAATATACCGCCTATAGGAGAGCTTATATAAGTGGCTGCCTGGTTCTGCACTTCCCCATATATGGGTGTCTTTACCTGGTATGAGCCATATTCTACTTTACAAAAAGAAATATGTGGAGATTTTATACCTTTTGAAGGCTCTTTCTCTTTAGTATTTGGCTTTTCACAAGAACATAAAGCCGCCGTTAAAGATAAGAGTATAAAAATATTATAAAACTTCATAACAATATGCTATCAAAAACCAATGATATATTAGTGAAAAGCTAATAAGAGAATTGTTCTATAAGCTTTTGAGCACCTTTTTTGGTGTCTTCGTTAACAATACCCATAAGCCTTGAGAGTTCTTCTATCTTTTCCTCATTTGTTAGAGTCTTTATAAAAACATTGTTTGATTCTCTTTTAACAAATATATGGTTTGAAGAAGCTGCAGCCACAGCCGGAGTATGACTTATACATATGATTTGAGCGTTTTTTGAGATATTTCTCAAAAGCTTAGCTATTGATATAGAGGCTTCTCCGCTAGTTCCAGCATCTATTTCGTCGTATATATAAGTTTCATAATCCCCCAACACTGAAGATATTGCTAAAACTATTCTTGATGTTTCTCCCCAAGAAGCCGCTTCCCCTAGCTCTTTCATATGCTCTTTTGAATAAGAAGAAAACATAAAGCTTACATCATCTATGCCATTTCTTGATAACTCTTTTTGCTTTATATCTATATGAAAATAGGCCTCTTTTAAGTTTAAAAGCTGAAAAACGTTGTTGACTAAAGCACTTATCTCTTTTGCCTTTTCTTTTCTCAAATAAGAGAGCTCTAATGCCTTTTCTAAAGTGATATTTTTAAGATGCTCTATCTCTTTGAAAAGAGTTTCTATGTTTTCTTTTATAGTTTTTAATGCTTTTAAATTTTCCTTGTAAGTCTTTTTTACATCAAACATACTTTCAAAAGATATCTTATACTTCCTTTCTAAAGATTGAACGTTGAAGATTGTTTCATTTAGCTTGTCTATCAAATCTATATCCACATGCAACTTGTAAGAGGTAATCAAAGATATAATATCAAGAAGCTTTTCTTTTAAAGTGTTTAATTCCTCAACTACCGTTGATAAATCTTCCTTGTATTGAAGAGCTTGGTTTATCTGGGATATAGAAAAGTTTATTTTTGACATAGCGCTTTGGTCACTATATTCTAAGGCATTTAAAACACTTTGTATATACATATTTATCTTTTCAGCATACTTTAGTTCTTCTGCTTTTTGCTTTATATCAGTATAAGCGTCTTTATCTATGCCAAGCTCTTCTAAAGATTCTATAAGCTCTTGATTTTCTTCTATGACTTTTTCTAAGGATTCTTTTTGCAATAGAAGCTCTTTTAAGAACTCCTCTTTTTGTTTTAGTTTATCAAAGTATTCCATAAACTCTTTTTTATTATCTTGAATATCTTTGTCTTTATCCAATATCTCAAGTTGATGATGTTTTTTAAATATCTTTGACTTAGAAGACTCCGCTTGAAAAAGTATACTTTGACCAAAAACTTCCAAAACTGTTTTCTGGTTTGAACTTATACCATTTATATAAAATCTAGATTTACCAGACTTTGTTTCTCTTCTTATGATATCATCGTTTATCTCAAGTTCCACACAAGCATTATCTGAAGAAGATAATAGTCCTATACAAAATTTGATAGCATCCATCAGCATAGATTTACCAGCTCCAGACTCCCCGGTAATCACATTTAGCCCTTCTTTGAATTCTATGTATTGGGATTTTAATAAAAGAAAAGATTCTATTTTTACGCTTCTAATCATAGGTTTTTGCTTTTTTGATAAGTTTTAATGAATGTTTCCATGATTAAACCTCGTAGTCCAGATTTCTCAATGTGGTATATACCTTCTATCGTAGTGCCAGCAGGTGAGCTAACTTTAAGTATAAGCTCCTCTTCGCTGTATTCTTTTAAAAGCTCCAAAACTCCCTCTATAGTAGATATAGCTATATCGTAAGATAAATCTTTGTTTAATCCCATATATACACCAGAAAGCCTCATGGCTTCTACTATACTCGCTATAAAAGCTGGGCCAGACCCACCTAAGGCTGTGAAAGCATCAAAATACTTTTCATCAAGCTCATAAACTTTCCCAAGATTTTCTAATATATTTTTAATATTTTCTCTTTTCTCATCTTCGCTACAAAAAGCTATAACACCTTTTTTATAAACTACAGCTATATTGGGCATAATCCTTGTGATATAAGCATCTTTTATATACTCTTTCAATTTTGAGATACTCGTACCAGCCAACATGCTTATAACAGACTTATTTCTAAAGCTAAGCTTAGCAACACTTACCAAATCCTGGGGTTTTATAGATAAAATAATAACATCAACGCTATCTAACAAAAATTCTATTGAAGATGAAAAACCTATACCATCTTGGATAGCGAGCTCTTGCTTAGATACATCTTTATCATAAGCTATAATATCATAAGAATCTTTTAAGCCTAGGGCAAAAGCCCTTCCCATATTACCGTATCCTACTATACCTATCTTCATAAGCCGTAATAACTAGCCAATGCTGCAGATATGGCTAAAGCTATAACATCCTTTGGTTTTTCATCTTCTATCTTGTAATCATATTGACTTAACTTTTTATCTAAAAAGCTAGTATCAAAATCACCTCTTATAAAATCTTCATCCCTTATTATTTCTCTATGAAGCTGTAAGTTTGTAGGTATACCTCTTATGATAAACTCATCCAAAGCTCTTCTGGCTCTTGCCAAAGCTCTATCCCAATCAAGAGCCCAAACACAAAGCTTACTTACCAAAGAATCGTAATATGGAGGGATTATATAGTCTTTGTATATCGCAGAATCCATCCTTATGCCTATCCCACCTGGTGAATGATAAGCCGTCACCCTTCCAGGAGATGGAGCAAAGTTCCTAGTAGGGTCTTCAGCATTTATCCTAAACTGTATGGCACATCCTCTAAATGTTATATCGTTTTGTACAAAAGAAAGCGGTTCACCGTTAGCTATTCTTATCATCTGTTCTACTATATCTATACCTGTAACCATCTCTGTAATAGTATGCTCTACTTGTAATCTCGTATTCATCTCTATAAAATAAAACTCCTCGGTAGTTTGATCATATATAAACTCTATAGTACCAGCGCTTTCATAGCCGTATTTCATCATAGCCCTTACAGACATTCCAAGCATCTTGTTTCTTACGCTTTTAGGAAGAGTAGGAGAAGGAGTTATCTCTATAATTTTCTGATGACGTCTTTGTATAGAACAATCTCTTTCTCCCAAATGAACTACATTCCCATATTTATCCGCCAGTATCTGTATTTCTATATGCTTTGGCTTTTGTATGTATTTTTCTATGAAAATATCACCTTTGCCGAAAAAAGCAAGAGACTCTTTTTGTGCAGACTCAAAATTCTGTTTTAAATCTTCCTTTTTATATACAACCCTCATTCCCCTACCACCACCACCATAAGCAGCTTTCAATATAATAGGATACTCAATCTCATCAGCTATATCATAAGCATCTTCTAATTTTGATATAGGCTCTTTGCTTCCGGGGACCACTGGTATGCCTAAATCTTTCATCACCTTTTTGGCCTTTACCTTGTCTCCAAAGGTTTCTATCTGCTCAGGGGTCGGACCTATGAATATAAGTCCAGCGTCTATACAAGCTTGGGCAAATTCTCCGTTTTCAGACAGAAATCCATATCCTGGATGTATGGCATCAGCTTTTGCCTGCTTTGCTATATTTATAATCTTATTGTAATCAAGGTAAGCTCTTATAGGATCCATCGGTATAAGATAAGCTTCATCAGCTTTTTTGATATGTAAGGAATTTATATCAGCCTCAGAGTATATAGCTACAGTCTTTATACCAAGTTCTTTGCAAGCTCTTATAATACGAACAGCTACTTCTCCTCTATTTGCTATTAGTACTTTTTTAATCATACTTTAATTATATAAAAAAATTTTAGGGTATGTTTATTAGAAATTGTAAGCTATTTTCCATAACACTTGAAGGCATAGGTGGAGCTTGTAAGTTTTTATCACAGGAAGGGTCTCCTTTTTCCACTCTTACAAGCCTCAAACTCCCATCTTTATACAAATCAAACATCAAAACCCCTTCACCTCTACAGTGCTCATGTATATAACGAAATACAACCTCTAAATAACTAATAAGGTCAAAGTATGAACCTAATGTAGTTATATGTTTTTGCTTTATAGTTTCTTGAGTTGTCTTTCCTTTTGGTTTTTCTGACTTTGATATAGTTTTACCAGTTGGTGTTTTTGCTTGGTGCTCATGTTTTATATTAAGATTTGGTTTTTTGGCTTTTGAAAGGTCTTTAGAATTTCTTGAAGACCCTTTATATGCATTGATACTTTTAATATTGATTTGTTTTAAAGATGGTATACTCAGATTATAATCTATCTTCGTGGAAGGCGATTTAGATTCTTTATACTTTCTTGGCGGTGTTAGTTTATTTTGTTTTGTAATACTCTTTACAATATTTGGTTTTTTTGGCTTTTCTATTGATGAATTTTCAATAAGTTTCTTTGTTGGTTTTAAAAGGCTTATATATATGGGTTGTTTCTTGGTTTTTAAAGGTATATTTATCTTGATAAAGACTAATAAAAAAGATAGGTGCAATAGTATTGATAGCAAAAACCCATAGATAAAAAATCTATGATACTTCATATTTAGTTTTTATAAAATCTAAAAGACCTGGTATCTCAATAGTCGTATCCACCCCTACTATAAACTGCTCAAACTCTCTTAATTTGACCAAGTCTTTTGTAGTGCATATATAGTTTATATGTTGTTCTAAATCCTCTTTTTTATAAAAATGATGGTCTCTAAAGGTTCTCACGTTGTTTATCTTAAAACCAATGTCTTTAGATAGACTATCAACAAATCTTAAAAAAGGTTCTTTATCCCCTAAAGCACAAACCACGTCAAATTCTTTCCCCTTTATATGAGACAAATCAACATCGTTAAAATTTTTATCCACAAAAGCCCTAAAGATAGTTTTAGCTTTAAATATTGGCTTATCTATATCAAGCTTTGGCATATCATAAGACTCTAACCTTGTTATAATTAAAGCATCTGCCCTTTTAATAGCACTAAAGGGTTCTCTCAAATTTCCCCATGGCAAAAGATGGTCTTTTATACGATTTGCTGGCATTAGCAAAATATCCAAATCTCTTTTTATATATCTATGAGAAAAAGCATCATCAAGTATTACTATATTAGCTCCGAGCTCTTTACAAATATAAGCCCCTTCTATTCTTTTATGAGCCACCACTACATGTACACCAGTTTTCAAAAAAATCTCTACAGCCTCATCTCCATAAAGCTTTGTATCTGGAGACACTACCAGAAGGCTTTTCTTTGATTTTCTTTTATACCCTCTTAGCACTATGCAAGGATTTAGTTCTTTTAAGGCTTTGGCAAGGTATATAGAAACTTGTGTTTTACCAGTCCCTCCTACGCTCAAATTTCCTATAGATATAACGAAAATACCTGGGTGTTTGGCTTTTAAAATATTAAAATCAAAAAGCTTGTTTCTAATCCATACTCCTGTTCCGTAAAGAATAAAGAGCGGAGCCAAGAGCCCCCTATAAAAGTTCATATTATAAGTATATCAATTTAGATAGAGGATTCGCCTTGGTTTTGGTCTTGATTTGACATGTTCATAGACTGTTCGTATATTTGTTTTATTATGTCTGCTACAAAATTGGCTCTCTGAGTTTCAGTAAAGTTAGATGATACTTTGGTTCTGCCGTTAGTTGCTATCTCTTTGGCTTGAGCTTCATTGTCTAAGAAAAATAAAAGTTTCTCCTCTATTTCAAGTCTATCAAGTGGAGTATAAGCTACTATCTCCTGGTCTGGTATAAAAAATCCAGGCAAAGATGCCCTATAATCTATAAAAGCACAAGAGCCCTGAGATATAACCTCAATGGGTGTAAAACCTATGCTTGATGGCACTATAGAGGGAAAACTCAAAAATGTAATCAAAGAGTTTGCATATATATTTAACACATCTTCTTGAGTCTCAGCAGTTATTACCTCTTGCCCTTCTTTTAAAGGTACTTGAGAATCTCCAAGTATTTTTATGTCTATACCTTCTAAAAAGCTTATAATAAAAAGCCTTTTTCTAGCAGTATTGTAAAGACCCACATTCACTAAAAAGTTTATATAACCCTCAGGAGATTCATTTCTCCATTTTAAAAATTTCTCTTGTATCTCATAATTAAAAAATGGAAGCATATATTCTACAGCAAATATAGCATCCACTTCTGGGTTCCTCCTCATAAACTCCCCTACTTCCACAAATACTGGCATAGCTTCTTCTGGAAATATCTTGGCGCTCTCTTGCACTATAATGTTTGGGTCTACTATAGGACCTGGAAAAAGCACCTTTATCTCTTTTTCTTCAGGTATAGACCTTTGTAAAAGCTCCTCGGAAACAAAAGGAGCCAAAAAGTATACATTTTGATAACCTATACTCCTTAGAAAATCTGCATGCTTCATATCTGTTATCATCTGTATGAAGTTTCTAGAACCTCTGCCGTTGAAAAGTGCAGGATAATATAACATTGGGTCTTCTGTAAAAACGCTTATATGCAAAAAGCCAAAAGCATCACACAATGCTACTCTATTGCCTTCTGCCTCACCGTAAACGAGAGCAGAACCATTTACATCCATCACAAAAAATGGACGATGCTCCTGCAAGAAGTTTACATAAGCATCAATATTGTTATAATCAAGGTCATAAAATATAACCTCCACTCCAAACTGATTAAGCTTATTTGCCATACGCTCTACATAATGAGCATTGTAGCTAAGTCCAGGCGTTCTTATAAAAATTCCTTTCATAGTAAAATTATTATAAACTAAAATCATATTGTAAGTTTTTGTTGTTAAAATCTTTAAAGATTAAAGTTTACAGGCTTTTTAGGAAAAAGT